>JAXIOF010000049.1 GCA_034190545.1 Candidatus Afararchaeum irisae
GAAAATCTCCGATTTTCGTGATGACGAGAGACTACGTCTCTCGAACCACCAAACAGCCGTTACTCCTATCCTGTGACGGACTCAGAGTTACCGTCGCTCGCATATTCTCCGCCGCGTTCAGGTCGCTGTTGGCGACCAAATCACACTCTGAACACACATACAACCCGCGCTCAACACGGTTAGAATCTGCTTCTGTGCCACACTCACAACATGTTTTCGAGGTTTTTAATTCGCCTTCGAGAACGCGCTCTACACTGATGCCGCGTTCTTCAGCTTTGTATTCAATGTGGCTCAACAGCGTTTCAAACGCCCAATCGTGTAGCCGCTTGTTTCCGTGACGACCCCAATCAGAGGCATCACGAATCTTCTTTGGATGGCCCACGGCTATCGTTCCGACATTGCGGGCGGCACATTGCTCGACAATATCTTTCGACAGTGCGTGCAAGAAGTGGTCTTGCCGCCGGGACTTCTTCTGCCGAAGTCGTTGTGCCTCGTTGCTCGGGCCGTCCTCACCTGCTGTCTCGTATTCTTCGTGACGGAAGTAATGAGCATCCTCTTTCAGAGCGTTGCCTGGATACAGCAGTGTCTCGTCACCAACAGAGACAGCCGCCGTGTTACAGATACCAAGGTCAATACCAGCCGTTTTCTCGCCGGGACGCTCAGGCGTCTGAACCTGCATCTCACAGACGAAATGCAGTTCCCACTGGTCGCCAGTCCAGACTGCTCGAACAGTTTGGACGGATTCAACATCAGCGAGCGTTTGGTCGTCTGCTTGAATCGTATACTCACAGAGAATGTAGTCTGCGGCATACCGAGACTCTTTCATGTTCGTTCCTTTTGAGAGACGTACACGGTTGTACTCGGTATCCAGTTTGAAGCCCTGATTTTTCCACGTCACAGTTGAGCGCGGGTGTTCGTCGCCATGTTTACGATACCCGGGCGAGTTCGCGTCAGGGTCGTCTTTCTCGTACTACGAGACGAACGCTTCACCGAGTTCTTGGAGAACTCGCTGACTAGACTGCGAGTGTAAGTCTTCATAGCGGTCGTGGTTTTTGAGGTACGAAGAGAGTTCGTCACCGTCTGGTATATGATTAATAGCATCCCACACACGCGAAATCGTCCATCGCCCGATGTTCCAGAGTTTGCTGGCGGCGAAGCCATGCGAATCGAGGTCGTCAGAGACTTGCGAGTGATTAGTAACACTCGCTTTCAGTGTCCGAGTGACGACTTGATTCGACACACGTAAGCAGAGTAGTTTAAATTACATAAACGTTCGGGCTGCATGTTCGCGTGGAATATCCACCCGTAGCTATGAGTATTGTTTGACACCGAGTTGTCGGATTCATCCCCGCGCTAAAGCGCGAGGCTTTCTCCTTGTATTTCCGTAAGTACTGTCGGAGGATAAGAGAATGTATGTCTGCGCCGACTCCGAGTTGGCTTCGAGTTAGGAAGGTGGATTACTCTATCTCTATAGCGGGCTTTCCGGGACGCGCCTTGTCCGCCCTCTCGGAGTCCGACTCGTCGGCGTTCTGAATCCGGATCTCGGCGTCGAACTCCTTCACGAAGAGCCATTTAGCGCGTTCGAGAGCCTCGGCTTCCCTCTCGGGCGGAAGCTCGTCCTCGAGCTTCATCTGGTTCTTCTGGAGGTACTGACCGTAGCTCGCGGCGGCGTCACCGTGTCGCCTTATCTCGTCCTCCGACATGATACTACCTATGACATCGGCGTCGGAGTCGAGGTCGAGCGCGATCTGTAGGGCGTCGTACTTCCAGCCGGGCGCAGTGATTATACGTATCTCTTCGGGGTCTTCTATCCCCGCGACATCGCTTATCTCACGTACGTCCTCGCGTGTGTTCTCTATCAGCCTCTCTTCGAGGGCGTAGTCGTCGGGTACCTCCGCAGAGGGCCAGTCCGCCTCGGCGACGAGACCCTCTCCTCCGAGTTCGTCCCACATCTCCTCTGAGACATGGGGTGTTATCGGCGCGAGTACCTTGACAGAGGTTTCGAGACCCCTTCTGAATACCTCGGGGTCGGGCTCTCCGTTCCTGTACTCGGAGTACTGTTCGAGGAGTGAGACGAGGTTCTTTATGTCTCTGACAGCGTGGTTGAACTCGAAGTTCTCGTACTCGTCGCTCGCCGTCTCTACCGTCGCGTCTGTCTCAGATTCGACGTACTCCTCTGCGGCTCCGTCACGAGTTTGGGCGTCGTCTTCGTCCTCGGCGTAGTCGGTGAAGTTCGAGACGAGTGTGTGGAGACGTTCTATGAAGGCGTAGTTCGACTTGACTCCCTTCTCAGTCCAGTCGAAGTCCTTCTCGGGGAGTGCGGCACCCATAGTGAAGAGACGCGCGGTGTCGGCACCGTAGTCGTCGACTATCCTCTGTGGCGAGACGACGTTGCCCTTGCTCTTCGACATCTTCTCCCCCTCTAAGAGAACCATTCCCTGTGTCACGAGGTTTTCGAAGGGCTCCTTGACGTCGACGAGGTCGATGTCGTGGAGGACGTGTGTGAAGAAACGTGAGTAGAGGAGATGCATCACTGCGTGCTCTATGCCGCCGACGTACTGGTCTACGGGCATCCAGTCGTTCGCGGTTCCGACGTCGAAGGGGGCGTCGTCGTAGTCGGGAGAGGTGTAACGCAGGAAGTACCACGACGAGTCGACGAATGTATCCATCGTGTCGGTCTCACGTCTCGCCTCGCCGCCACATTCAGGACACTCGGTCTCGACGAAGCCGTCGACCTCCTCTAAGGGGTTGCCCGTTGACTGGACGAACTCGGGGAGTTCGACCGGAAGCTCTTCGTCGGGGAAGAGAACCTCTCCGCAGTCTTCACAGTGGACGACGGGGATCGGTGTTCCCCAGTACCTCTGTCTCGATATGAGCCAGTCACGTAGTCTGTACTCTGTGTCTTCCTCCGCGGCGTCGAGATCCTCGGCTATCGCCTTACGCGCCTCCTCGCTTTCCACTCCGTTGTACTCTCCCGAGTTGACGAGGACGCCGTCTTCGGTGAACGCCTCGTCTTCAGCGTCGACGTCACCGTCCTCGGGCTCGACGACCTGTCTTATCTCTATATTGTACTTCTCGGCGAACTCGTGGTCCCTCTCGTCGTGTGCGGGGACAGCCATGATAGCTCCCGTGCCGAACTCCATCATGACGAAGTCGGCGACGTATACGGGTATCTCGTCGCCCGTCGCCGGGTTTACGGCGTACTCTCCGGTAAAGACGCCGTTCTTCTCGGCGTCGGGTCCGACTTCCCTGTCCTCGTCGACCGAGTCTATGAAGTCGGCGACCTCGTCGTTTCCGTCGGCGATCTCCTCGGCGACGGGATGTTCGGGAGCAAGTGCCATGTAGGTCGCTCCATGGATAGTGTCGAGACGTGTCGTGAAGACCTCGACGTCACCGTAGTCTCCGACCTCGAAGTCGACCCTCGCGCCCTCCTGTTTTCCTATCCAGTTCCTCTGCATCTCTGTGACACTGTCGGGCCAGCCGTCAAGCTCTTCGAGGTACTCTAGGAGCTCATCGGCGTACTCCGTGATCTCGAAGTACCACTGGTCGAGCATCCTAGTCTCGACGGGGGTCTCACATCTCCAGCATCTGTCGTCCTCGACCTGTTCGTTCGCGAGTACTGTCTCACACGAAGGACACCAGTTGACCTCGCCCTCCTTGTTCTCGACGAGACCCTCGTTGTAGAACCGTTTGAAGAGCCACTGGTTCCAACGGAAGTAGTCGGGGTCGGACGTCTTTATCTCACGGCTCCAGTCGTAGCCGAACCCCATAGCCTCCATCTGGTCGTGCATCGAGTCGATACAGTCGATAGTCCAGTCCCTCGGGTTGGTGTCACGTTCTAAGGCGGCGTTCTCGGCGGGTAGTCCGAACGAGTCCCATCCCATCGGATGTAGGACTTCGTGCCCTTTCATCCTCCTGTACCGCGCGTAGGCGTCGGTTATCGAGTAGTTGCGGACGTGTCCCATGTGGAGCTTTCCCGAGGGATAGGGAAACATACCGAGGACGTAGTACTTGTCGTCGCCCTCGTCGTCCGCCTCGAATACGCCTTCTTCCTCCCATCTCTCCTGCCACTTCTCCTCTACTGCGTCGTGGTCGTACGTAGAGTCGTCTTCTTCGGTATCAGTCTCTGTGTCTATATCTGTCAAGGACATAAAGTATCAATCCTCCGTCGAGTAGTCGTGTCTCTCTGCGTCTGCGGCTGCGGCTGTGTCTCTGTATCCGCGTCTGTGTCTATGTTGAAACTGTCTCTACCTCTACCTCTAATCAGACGTCGAAGCGGCGTCGTACGGCGACACCTATCAGAGTCGGTATACGTGTCGGTCTCCTTCCCCGACTTCGTGACTTCCGAGTCCCAAAAAACGATCCCTCCAGGTACCGGGCATTATGGTAATGGGTAGGACGTTGTCTCAAGATAAATCTTCGCAAATACTGGTGAGCTTATTACGCTCGTCGAAAGCGAAATCTTCTTTGAGTCTCCGTTCCCTTGAAATCGTATGGTAGATCTCTGGAGAGACGTCGACACAGGACACAACCCGCCCGAACAGATACACGTCGTCGTTGAGTGTCTCAAGGGTGAGAGGAACAAGTACGAGTACCACAAGGAAGTCGAGGACTGTGTCCTCGACCGTGTGCTCCACTCGAACGTCCATTATCCGAGTGACTACGGATTCCTCCCCCAGTCGTTCTACGACGACGGAGACCCACTCGACGCTCTCGTCCTCTTAGAGGACAGCACATTCCCCGGCTGTGTCGTCGAGGCACGTCCGATAGGCATGCTCAAGATGCTCGACGACGGCGAGAAGGACGACAAGATAATAGCAGTCCCCGAGGAAGACCCGCGTTACGACCACGTCGACGATATCTCCGACATCCCAGGACACAGGAGAGAGGAGATCGCCCATTTCTTCGAGACCTACAAGGCTCTCGAAGAGGGCAAGGAGACTGAGACTCTCGGATACGAGGGCAGGGAAGAGGCAATGGAAGCCATAGAGCACTCGATGGATCTCTACGACGAAGAGTGCTGATATAGAAAACCGACTACTTACTTACTTTCCTCGCTCTGTTCTTAGGCTCTGGTTCGCGTGTGACTGTCGGAAGCTACTTGACCAGCCTCTACGTATGTAGTACCAATATGTCTGTACGTAGCCTAGTAACTAAATACAGGTCGTTGTCGTGGTTCGATGCCGTATTCTACTCGGGATTCGTCGTCTACGCCGCGTTCGTAGTCTCCGAGGCTCTCTCGCCCTCGGTAGTCCTCACCTTCTCCAGCACCGAGTACGCCGCCGAGGTTCCCGCCGCAGTAGGGAGCGCGATAGGATTCGGCGCGGGGTTCGCGGGGGGTGTCTTCGGCGCGTTCATAGGAGTCCTGACGGTGACCTTCCTGACCCTCTTCGGAGGTCTCCCGCTCACTCTCGCTAAGGGGACGAGCGTCTTCCAAGCCGCCTTCACGTCCTTCTTCGCTGTCTCGAACCATTACAGGAGCGGAACCGCCGATATCAGAGCCGGAGCCGTGGTGGGTGTCGGAGGAATCGTAGGTGCGGCTTTAGGAGCGGCGTGGTCAGCGGGTCTCGACGAAGCAAGTATGAGAGGCGTCTTCTCCGCAGTCCTCGTCGGCGGTGCTGTCTACATGGCGAGGGAGTCGGTAAAGTCAGGAAGAGGAAAGATAGAGTCCACCGACAGGTCACTCGGTTTCGTACCCGACCTACTCAAGCTCAGCGGCTCGTACAAGGGCGTCTCGTACAGGATCGACCTCCTGACCTCAGTACTACTCGGACTCGGCGTCGGGTTCGTCGCAGGACTCTTAGGCGTAGGCGGTGGCTTCCTACTCACACCCTCGATAAACGTGATACTCGGGCTTCCGATACACGTCGCAGTAGGAACTTCATCTTCTGTCGTGATGGCGAATAGCGTCTCGGCGACGACTGAGTACGTGAGCCAAGGCGCAGTCTTCTTCAAACTCAGTATCGCGGTTCTCGTCGGTGGCTTCTTCGGCGTGAGGCTCGGTCAGAAGGTCAACCACCGTCTACCCGACAGGGCTCTCAAGGCGGCTTTCTCAGTTCTTCTGGTGTGGTCGGCGTGGAGAATGATGCCCCAGATACAGATGTGACATCCTCCCCGCCGTAAACGGCGAGACTTCCCGTCCCGCAGTTGGGATATTTGCCGGTCTACGATACGACCTGTTCTCTCGTGCGAAACGTCCCGCTCTCGCGGTCGAACAGGTGTACCGATGGCTGTGCCACGCAGCCGTTACTCCTATCCTCACCATGAGGACTCGGAGTTATCTCTGAACTTCGTTCAGAGGTTAACGAAGCTTTGCTTCGTGATATCTTCTGCCGCATATTCTCCGCCCCATTACAATCCGCGTTGGCTACCAATTCACACGACGAGCAGACGTACAGTCCCCGTTCGACACGGTTCGACTTCGTGTCGTCACCACATCGTGAACACGTTTTCGAGGTGTCCCACTCGTTCTCCTTCAGCACCTCGACACCGCGAATCTCGCCTTTGTATTCGAGGTACTGGTAGATGCGGTCGAACGCCCACGAGTGCAGCTTCTTGTTGCCAGTCTTACCCCAGTCAGATTCTCGCACGTCTTCGGGCCAACTCACTGCGAGCGTGCCGACACCGCGTTCGACACACTCTGTGATGATGGTGTCTGTCAGCGTGTGGTAGAAGTGTGTCTCGCGCTCTGTGAGTTTTCGACGTGCCCACATCGACTTTTCGGACGGCCCGTTCTCACCCTCAGTGTCGTACTCCGCTCGAGTGAAGTAGTGCTTGTCTTCTTTGAGTGAGTTGCCGGGGTAGAGAACGTATTCGTCGGGGAAGGCGACCGTGGCGATGTTCTTGATTCCGAGATCGATGCCTGCCACTCCGTTGCCAGCAGAGTCGTTGGTTTCGAGGCTGACTTTGCAGACGAAGTGCAGTTCCCACTCCTCACCATTCCAGACTGCGCGAACGCTCTGCACCTTGGTTACTTCTGAGAGGTCAACGTCAGGGCGTGTCTGGTACTCACAGAGGAGGAAGTCCGAGCGGTGGTCTTTCAGGTTCGAGCCTTTCGAGAGGCGGACTTGCTGGTGTTTCGTGTCAAGTTTGAATCCGTCTTCTTTGAAGGTGACTGTACTTCGTGGTCGGGTGTCGCCGTGTTTGCGGTAGCCGGGCGGGTTCGCCTTGTCGTCCTTGTGTCGCAAGTCGAACCATGACTGGAAAGCGTCGGAAAGTTCTTCGATGACTTTCTGACTGGATTGTGCGTTCAAATCTTTCCAGCACTCTCGGTTCTTCATGTACGCTTTGAGCGTTCCTTCGTCTGGGATTTCGCCTGTTTCGCCCCAGATGCGGTCGGCTGTCCAGCGTGCGACGTTCCAGATTTTTGAGGCGGAGTCTCCGAGCGAATCGAGGCCGTCGCAGACTTGTCGCTGGTTCTGGATGAAACCAACGTAGGTGCGCGTGACCTCAATCGCCATATATAGCCCATGTAGTCAAACCGACTTAATAGTGTGGAGTGGTGTTGAATATCCGGCCTGCCATCGACAGTGGTTAGCGTCTGCGTTGTCGGATTCACTCCCGTTCGCCAGACTGCGTCTGGCGGGCAACCAGAATCCTGTGGATTCTGGGTGACGTCCCCAGAACGCGAAGCGTTCTGGTGTGCCGAACGAGACGCTTCGCGTCTCGTCAACGTCCCCAGAAATCTTCGATTTCTGGTATGCGAACAAATCGCGCAGCGATTTGTCAACGTCCCCAGAACCCGAAGCGTTCTGATATGCGGACGAGAGCTTCGCTCTCGTCAACGTTCGAAAGACGCTTCGCGTATTTCGAGCCCACAAGACCGAAGGTCTTGTGAACGCCCTGAAGGGCGGGATTCTCTCCTCGCAGAAAGATAGACTCTCGCCCCTAGATATATCTACCTCGGCTGAGATAACCCGACCCATACAATGTTAGAAGACACTGTTTCTATAGTCACGGGTGGTTCGAGCGGCATCGGCAGGTCTATAGCCGAGAGGTACACAGACGAGGGAGCCGAAGTCGTTATAGCCAGCAGATCCCGGGACGAGTGCCGAGAAGCAGCAGACGAGATAGGCTGTGATTACACGACGTGTGACGTCTCGGTATACAGTCAAGTCGAAGACGCCGTCGAGTACACAGTCGAGAGACACGGTCGTCTCGACGTAGTCGTCAACAACGCGGGCATCTACCAAGCCGGAACTGTTGAGGAGACCGATATAGACGACTGGAGACGTATCATGGAGGTAAACCTCGACGGTGTAATGCACGGGTCGAAGGCGTCAGTACCCTATCTCAGACAGACCGAGGGCTGTATAATCAACATCGCCTCGGTCTACGGAGTTGTAGGCGGAGCCGAGTCGGCTGCGTACTGTGCCTCGAAAGGCGGTGTGGTCAACCTCACTAGGGAGATGGCAGTCGACTACGCCCCCGAAAACGTGAGGGTCAACAGCATATCCCCCGGTGCTGTCGAGACTCCAATGACAGAGGACAAGCTAGAGGACGAGGAGTTCTACAACCAGATAACGAGGGAGACACCCCTGGGTAGGATAGCACAGCCCGAGGAAATCGCAGGAGCGGCTGCTTTTCTGGCTTCCGAAGACGCCTCGTATGTAACGGGTGCTAATATTCCTGTCGACGGCGGATGGACTTCACACTGACTCAGAGGAAAAGTAGGAAGGGCATGTCAGGTGAACGGTGCCTGAGGGTGCTCAGGAGGTGGATCGTCCCCTTCCCAAGGACTGGAGCCTCATCGGCTCCATTTCGTACAACGAAGTTGGGGAGTATAGTTATTAGGTGGTTAAGGCGTCTCCGCCTCGAACCCCTAAGCTTCAGTAGGAAACCCGACGATGGCACCGTTATAATACCGGATTAACGTCTGACGTGTGTTTCGTAAGGAGGGATTTTGAGTTATCTCAGCATCTCTCCCCAGCCTAAGACGAGGTTCATGTCGTTACATATGCCGTGGCGGACTATACGGTTGAGAACTGTTACTTGTTCTTCTTTCTGAGTTCCTTCCTCTTTTCGCGTAGGCTCTGGATACGTGCCGCCTCTCTCTGGTGGTACCATCCTACTAGAAACCCCGCGAGGGCTCCCATGCTTACGTGGCTGAGGTAGTTGAAGTACGAGTCAGGGATTCTGCCTCCTTTGATTATCTGATAAGTCATATGGAACAGAACAGTAAGAACCAGAACTACCACTCCCAGAGCCGAGGACAGAGCCACCTTCGTGGATCTGTCACCGTCAAGACCGCTGGTGTAGAGGTAATACGACGCTACGAGTAACGAAACCGAGAAGACTGTGGGTGTCACCAAGGCTAAGACAGAGATCCACTCCCAGCTTTTTGAGACTAGGAGAGCTGCCTCCGAGACCAAGACTGACGCACCGATGACCCCGAGGACTATAGATGAAATCAGCTTCTTGACCATTCTGTCTCTGTCTGGTTTAGACCCCCCTCGGCTTTAGTATATACTCATCTCCGAGCGGGTATTTGGTTTGTGTTCTCGGGGTAGCACATACCCAAGATCCCCCAATATTAATACCTGAGCCAGTCCTTTATCTGGTATGGCTATGGTCTCGGAGGTTCTTATTCTTTCCAAAAATAAAGCGAACTTACGTCTTCTGGAGAACGAAATCCAACAGAAACACGACATAGACCTAATCGAGTACAGAGACGGTGACGACGTCAGACTTACCCAACTCGACTTCGACCTATGTGTCCTCGACAGAGAGACGCTGAGACAGAGAGAGTCTGAGCTCAGACGTAAGAAGGAGTCCGAGAGTCCCACTTTCCTGCCTTATCTTCTCCTTCTGGGTCGTGACTCCGGGATCAGTGCGGCTACTCAGGCTGTCTCCGACCCTTTCCACGACTCCGATCCCGACACCGACACAGACTCCGAGTCGACGGAGACGGGGACGGGAACGGGAATGGATCTCATCGACGACGTAGTCTCTATGCCTGTGGACAAGATAGAGCTCAACTACAGAGTCGAGAACCTACTCAGAAACAGGGAGCTCTCAGTCGAACTCAGGCACAGAAAGGAGATGAGCGACAGACGGTTCAAGTCACTCTTCGAGAACGCCCCCGATCCCGTAGCAGTCGTCTCTCAGGACGGTGAGATAATCGACACTAACGAGGCATTCTGCGATGCTTTCGGAATAGACGACGCCGTCGGTAGTAAAGTGACCGAACTCAGCTTCGAGCCCGAGGAGGAAGTTGACAGGGTTTTTCTCGACGTCGAGGAAGACTCCACGAGAAGCACGACTGTCGAGTACACGTCACCCAAGGAACGTCTCATATCCGAGCTCAACACGAGTGTGATATCCGACTTAGCCGAGCCCGTCGAGAGGATAGGTATATTCAGGGACATAACCGCCCAGAAGAAGTACGAGAAGGAGCTTCAGAGAAAAAACACCGAGCTTGAGCTTCTCAACCGTATAGTCCGTCACGACATACGTAACGACATGACCGTCGCACTCGGATGGCTGTCGGGACTCGAAGACAGGGTTGACGATCCCGACGCAAGGAAGTACGTCGAAAAAGCCGAGTCAGCGTGTGAGAACGTCGTTGACCTTACCGAGGTCGCACGTGACTTCGTCAGATCGATAGCGTCGGATGAGGAGATGAAGGTCGAACCAGTCGACATATCCGATGTTCTGAGAGAGGAGTACGAGACGAAGCTTTCCCAGACAGACGCCGAGATCAAGATGGGGGATATACCCAGTGTCGAGGTCAGGGCAAATGACCTGATAGACTCAGTCTTCAGAAACATACTCAACAACTCGATCGAGCACAACGACTCCGAGGAGCCGAGGATAGAGATCACTGCCGAGGAAGACAACGGCTCTGTCATAATAAGGATAGCCGACAACGGTCCGGGTGTCCCTGACGAGACGAAAGACGAGATATTCGGGAGGGGAGAAAAGGGACTCGAAAGCGAGGGAACAGGCGTCGGACTCTACCTCGTCGATACAGTCGTCGAGAACTACGGCGGCGAGGTCTGGGTCGACGACTCCGATATGGGTGGTGCGGTCTTCAACGTGAAGCTTCCCGTATGCTGACACTCAGACAGCTTAGTCTCGTCAGACCTGTGGCATACTCTGTGTTCTGAGACTCCCGCCCTGTAGAACCTCAAGCGCGGTCACGAGGTCGGTTCTCGAAAGTATTCCGACGACCTCTCCGTCTGCCTCGACTAAGACACGTCCTATGTCGTTCTGTCCGAGCGTCCTGAGAACCTCAAAGGCGTCGTCGCCGGGATCTACGGAGATGACGTCGTGTGTCATTATGTCGCCCGCCGTATAGGCGTCCCTCTCGACTTCATCTACTTCCTTTATGTCGGTGAGAGTCACAATACCCACGACCGATCCCGTACCGTCGACGACGGGGTATCCGGTGTGTCTCTCGGTGAGCATCCTGTTGGCAAGGTCGTTTACGCTTATGTCACGCGGTACCGTCTTGACCTCGGTCGTCATCAGATCCGACACCTTTACGTCCTGTAGGAGGTCGCTGACAACAGCCATCCTCGACTCCGAGGTCGCCGCGACGTATACGAAGAGGGCTATCAGGACGAGTAGAGGGTTGAAGCTCAGAACGCCGAGTATGCCCATGCCGACTGCGAAGAACTTTCCGACGCTTGCGGCAATCTGTGTCGCCTCAACGTAGGGACGTGACCTCGCGAGTAGAGCCCGGAAGACACGTCCACCGTCCATCGGGAACGCCGGGAGCATGTTGAAGACAGCGAGTGCGAGGTTCATCATAGCGAGCCATCCGACTACGAAGACCGCGACGGGAGGTGTACTCGCGGGGAGTAGCTGGAGTATCCCCATGAAGATACCGCTTATGAGGACACTCGTAACGGGACCTGCGAGTGCCATCCAGAACTCTACGTTCCACTCGTCCGGATTCTCGTCCATGTTCGCCATCCCTCCGAATATCCAGAGTGTGATCGACGAGATCGTGAGACCGTACTGGCGCGCGACCCACGAGTGTCCGAGTTCGTGGACAGTCACACCAGCGAAGAGCCCCACGGCGGCGACCCCTCCGATTATTAAGGGTGCGTTGCCCGAGAGGAGAGGCTCAGTCGTGAGTGTGTGGGGGTAGAATCCCGAGATTATGTCGGTCCAGATAGTGATCTGCTGTTCCCTGCTTATGAGCCACGCAAGCAGTGGAAGTAGAACGAGGAGCGACAGATGTATTTTTATGTCAATTCCCATTATACGTCCGACTTTGTAGCTCCTCATCGTAGGACGTGTACGTGCTTTCGTCTTATAAACCTAAGCCGTGACTACGGCGCGACCCCGACCGTCAGAAGAGTACCGAGCTCCCTGTACCTCTCAACCATCTCGTCGCGCGTCTCCCAGTCCTGTGTCGGGAACTCCGACTTGTCGGGTATATCGATGTCTGTGTCTGGTATGTTGTCCTGTTCGGCGACGTAGAGACCCGCCTCACGGAAAGCTTTCGTGTAGTCGTCACGGCTCCAGAGGCTCATCTCGACGGAGATCATCTCCTGCCAGCCGTGGGAGTAGACGTTCTCGTCGTAGTAGTTGACGGCACAGTAGAAAGTACCGCCTGACCGAAGTACGCGTCTCACCTCTTCGAGTGTCTCGCGCGGGTCGTCGGCGTAGTAGAAAGCCTCCATAGACCAGACGTGGTCGAGCGACGAGTCGGCGAAAGGGAGTTCGGAGAAGTCGCCGACTACGTATCCTATGTCGGAGTCGTCGGTGTACCCCCTCGCGTTACGTGCCATCTCGGGCGATCCGTCGAGTCCGTAGACCCTTCCGGCGTCGTAGTTGTCACGGAGTGCGCGTCCGGCGTAGCCACTCCCACAGCCGAGGTCGAGGACGTAGTCGCCCTCCTCAACGGGCATCCTCGCGAGAGCCTTCTTCGCGGTGCTCCAGTGTCTCTCCTCCATACCCTTGTCTCGTCCCGTCTCTGCCCACGAGTCGAACTCGTCACGTACTGTCATACTTAGTTAGATCTGTACGTGGCTCCTCAAACGTCTGACGACACCAGTATTGGGGAAAAAGTTAAGAACCGCTAATACGACCTCCGAGTTATGAAGATACTCGTCCCAGTAGACGACTCCGACTGTAGCTTCCGCGCGCTCGGATTCGCTTGTGACCTCGCGAGACGTTTCGAGTCGACCCTCCATGTCATACATATAACCGACAAGAAAACCGACGCGACGCGTGACACCGTAGAGAGAGCCGAAGAGGTACTCGAAGACGAAGGCATCGACGATGAGCCCGAGGTCAGAACCGACATACGTCTCGACATACGTCCCTCGAACCAGATAGGAGACGACATAGTCCGTATAGCCAAGAATGAGGGCTACGATCACATCGTGATGGGACACCACGGCACCGGAAGAATGGGACGCGCCGTACTCGGAAGTGCTGCCGAAAGGGTCATCGAGTCGAACGAGTTCGCGGTGACTGTGGTTCCGTGAATACAGAGCATAGGTTAATGTTCCTGGAGGACGTCTAATTTAACTCATATGTCCTCTAATCTTAGGAGACTCGTCGTTGCCGCCTTGGTTCTCGTGGTGGCTTACGTAGCCTTTTCAGTCCCGTCGCTCTACGGCGAGTACCTCTGGTTCGTCTCACTCGGTTACGAGTCGGTCTTCACGCGTGTCATAGCCTACAAGATAGGACTCTTCGGGGTCGCGTCGATCGTGACCTTCGTCTCCGTCTACACGGGATACAGGATCGGTGTAGGTAACATACGTGACGCGAAGGAAGGCTATGACCCGTCTGTGGTACCCGTCGCGGGTGCATTGGCTGTCTCTGTCTTCGTCGGACTCATCTACTCGGGGTCGTGGGAGACCGTTCTGAGGTTCCTCAACTCGACCGAGTTCGGCGTCTCAGACCCACTCTACTCAAAAGACGTCTCTTTCTACGTCTTCGACCTGCCTTTCTACGGCTTAGTCGTCGGCTATCTCGTCTTCGTCTCAGTCGTCTCACTCGGGTTCTCTCTCGTCCATTACGCCTTCCACTTCGGCTTCGAGGAAGGCGAGACAGTCAGAGTACAGACACAGGACGTAGGTGCTGAGTTCGACGTCAACGAGTACACTAAGGCTCTCAAGAAGAACACCGCCGGGCATATCTCTGTCTACGTCGGCTTAATACTCGTAGCACTCGGTCTCAGCTTCTACTTAGACCGTTTCGAACTCGTCTTCTCGACACGGGGTGTGGTCTTCGGAGCGGGTGCGACTGACATCGCCGTCTTCAAGCCCCTACTCTTAGGACTCGCGGGATTCTCGGTTCTCGGAGGTGTGGCGTCGATTCTCAGTCCCTACGTTGGCTCCGACTCGAAGGCTGTCTACGTCGCAGTCGGAGTCGTCCTTCTCACAGCAGTCAGTGGAAACATAGTCGGCTCGATCCACCAGTCGTACGTCGTAGAGCCCGACGAGTTCAACAAACAGAACGAGTACATACAGAACGAGATAGAGTTCACGAGACAGGGCTTCGCTCTCGACCGTGTCAAGGAGTCACAGCTCAATCTCTCGAACCAACTCACGCGTGACGACATAGAGAACAACCCCGGGACAGTGGACAATATACGTCTCTGGGACTACCGTCCGTTACTCACGACCTACAACGAGATACAGGTCTTCAGGTCTTACTACGGCTTCAACGACGTCGACATAGACCGTTACGACGTAAACGGCAGCCAGAAACAGGTCATGGTCTCTGCACGTGAGATACAGACCGAATCACTCTCCGAGGGGTCGGGGTCGTGGGTCAACCGACATATGGTCTACACACACGGCTATGGCGTCGCTATGAGTCCCGTAAGCAAGGTGTCGTCGGAGGGTCTCCCCGAGTTCTACGTCAAGGACATACCTCCCCAATCGTCTGTCGGAATAGATGTCGAACAGCCACGTATCTACTACGGTGAGAGTACTGACAACTACGCCCTCGTCAACTCAGGGACTGAAGAGTTCGACTATCCGAGCGGTGACGAGAATGTCTACACGTCGTACTCGGGAAGCGGCGGAGTCGAGCTTTCGTCGTCTCTAAGAAAGCTGATCTACTCAGCGAAGTTCGGAACTCCGAAGATATTCGTCTCCGACTCGGTCAACGACGATACACGTATACAGTTCAGCCGTGACATACAGAGTCGCGTGAGAAAGCCCGCACCCTTCTTAGAGTACGACTCCGACCCGTACGTTGTTGTGGCTGACGGCAAGCTCTACTGGGTCTACGACGCTTACACGACGACCGAGAACTACCCGTACTCGAAACGTCTCGACTTCAAGGGCGACGAGGAGAACTACGTCAGGAACTCGGTCAAGGTCGTCGTCGACGCCTACTCGGGTGAGACGAACTACTATGTCTCCGACGAGGATGATCCGATAATACAGACATACGAGAAGGTCTTCCCGTCTCTCTTCAAGGAGATGGATCAGATGCCAAAGTCGATAAGCGACAATGTACGTTATCCCACCGACGCATTCGACGTCCAGTCGAGAGCATACCTCGACTACCATATGCAGAATCCGCGCGTCTTCTACAACAAGGAGGACTCATGGAGGATACCCAACGAGGTCTCGCGCGGCGACAGACAGCCTATGGAGCCGTACTACGTCATGATGAAGCTTCCGGGGGAAGAAGAGCCCGAGTTCATGCAGATTCTCCCGTTCGTCCCGCGCGGAAAGGAGAACATGATAGGCTGGCTGAGCGCGAGATCCGACCAGCCCAACTACGGCGACCTCAGAGCCATACAGTTCTCGAAACAGAACCTCACCTACGGACCGATGCAGATAGAGTCGAGGATCGACCAGAACACCGAGATATCACAGAGGATAACCCTGTGGTCACAGGCGGGATCGTCGGTCATAAGGGGAAACCTCCTCGCGATACCGATAGATGACAGCATGATCTACGTCGAGCCGTTATACCTAGAGTCGAGCCAGGACGGAGCCCTTCCCGAGCTCAAGAGAGTGATCGTCGCACACGAGGATCGTCTCACGATGCAGCCCACTCTCAACGCCTCGCTTGACACAGTCTTCGGGACACGACGCGCTGATGGAGTGGTACGTGCTCCCGCGACTGACGGTCTCCCACCCGAGGAGATACAGCGTCTGAGACAGATCTACGACGAGGCACAGACTGCACTCAGGGACGGCGACTTCTCGACCTACGCTGAGAGAATAGAGGAGCTTGGAAGACGTCTCGATGAGGCTGAGGCTCGGGCGGAAACTGATCCAAACACGACCGTCTCACCGAGTCTCAACTCAACCGTGACCGAACCGGGTAGCTAATACTAACTTTCTACGCCATCCTGACGTTTACTGCCCTCGGACCCTCGTCACCCTCCTCTAACTCGAACTCTAGCTCCATGTCCTCCTCCGGAGTCACCGAGTCGTCTACGTCGGTTATGTGGAAGAAGACGTCGTCGTCCTCTGCTTCTGTCTCTATGAATCCGTAGCCCTTCTCGTTGTGGTAGAACTTGACCGTGCCAGTTGTCATCTTATCGCTCGTAGTTGGGATTTAATCCACTATGTTAAAAAGCTTCTGTCTGTCTCACTGTCACTGGTACATGGGAGACTGTGGCTGAGCCTCTGTCTCCGTCTCGCCGCCGTAGGCTTGTCTGAGCTGTTTAGCTATCTGTTCCATCTGACGTCTTATCTCGTCAGCCTGTTTCTCAAGCTCCGTCGTGTCTACGTCGAACTCGACTAGGGGTTCGAGAGCGTTCTCTATCACCGACTGTGCCGCGGTGGGGTCGGGGAGGTAGGGATGTGAACGGACTATCAGAACAGCGGCTGGGATGTCGGCGTGGTAACACTCGTTGGCGAGCGCGCCCGTGATCCCTCCGACTACACCCGGCTCGTCACCGAGGGGTATTCCGGCTGTCTTGAGGTCGTCACGCGTCTCTTCGTGTGTCGCTACACCCATGACGTCGCCTATCTCATTCTCGTTCTCTGCGGGAGCCCCCGCGAGGAAGACCGCACGTTCGAACTCGTCGGCGAGTTGGTTTATCACGAAACGGCTCAGTGACTTGTAGTTCGACGGCGGGAGTGTTATGTCGCTCCTCAGTGTCATCACGTCGGGGTCGGCTCCCGAGTAGACGCGGACGGTGTCCTGTACCAAGCCGTCCTCGAAAGACGCCACGGGTGGGAAGCCCTCGGAGACGACGTTTCCGTGGTGTGAGAGATCTAACTGCTGGTTTATCTGGTTGACAGCGATAGAAGCTACGAGACCGTGTCCCGGAAAGCCTTCTATGAGGGTCGGCGACTCCGACTCTATCTCGGTGAGTCTCTCAAACCTGACCTCGGCGTCAGTATGTGTCTGTGTCTGTGTCGGCGTCTGTATCTGTTCGTCTGTCGGCGTGGGAGTGCCTGACATACCAAACCGATAGTAGGAAGACAACTTATACCTGACGCCGGTTCGAGCCCGAGCCACAAACTGTTTTGGGAACCAGCGTCTACTCGAACCGATGGCTGACGCGGTAGTCCTCGCGGGCGGCTTCTCGACACGTTTCGGTGAGGACGACAAGGCTACGGCGAAACTCGACGGTGATCCTCTCATAAGCCACGTCGTCGACTCAGTCTCTGACGTCGAGACGGTCGAGACCGTCATAATCAACACGAGACCCCGACAGACCTCCGAGATCAGAAGCTGTCTGGGACTCGGCTCGAGGGACGGCTCCGTTGAGATCGAGTTCGCAGAGGACGACGAGCCGGGTCTCGGACCTGTCGGAGGCGTACTCACAGGTATGGAGAAAGCCGAGTCGGAGTACGCCGCTGTCGTGGCTTGTGACATGCCACTCCTCAGCCCTGACCTGTTCGAGTACCTCCTCGGAGAGTCTCGACGGCTCGAAGCCGACGCAGCGGTTCCACGTCTCGACGGCTGGCTCCAGACGACCCACGCAGTCTACCGGAGGTCGGCGACTCTCGAAGCGTGCGAGACGTCTCTGACCCAGAGTACGACCGACACGCAAACCAGCATGCGACGGACTCTCGAAGACCTCGACTACATCTCAGTAGACGAGGACGAGGTTCTCAAACACGCGTCTCAGGAGAGCTTCGTCAACGTCAACACGAGGAGCGACCTCGAACGTATTAGAGACTAGTCCATCTGCATTCCCGAGAGGCACCTCACACACAGACCCGTCTCTGTGTCGTAATGCTCGTCACAGACCGCACCGCCACATGCCCTGCACGTGGCTACCGCCTCGTCGCCGCAGATGTAACAGACACCCGATACTGTCATCCACGGAGTTAACCACTCGTGAGACTTATCTTCTTCGGAGAACTGACACAAACTCTTTTAACGTTAAAAGGTATACTGTCAAGTAATGACGACGTCTTCGGTATCAGAGCTTTTACAGAAGGAGATGGAGTGTGAGGGACTCCTCGAATGTGTCCACGGGCTGAAAGACCTCGACAAGGACTGTTTCATGTCACTTGTCGAGTCGGAAGATCCGCTCACGATAGACGAGATTGCAGACAGAATAGACAGGGAGAGGTCGACCGCCTACAGATCTGTCCAGAGACTACTCCAGTCGGGCTTCGTACAGAAAGAACAGGTCAACTACGAACAAGGCGGATACTACCACGTCTACAAGCCGTCCGACCCCGACGCTATCGCCGACAAGATGGAGTCGATGTTACAGGAGTGGCAGGATCAGATGGACGAGATGATACAGGAGTTCCGTGAGAAGTACGAGGCAACCGCCGAGTCTAGCTGAAGTACGGCATAGGAACCTCGGGTCTCGTAGTTATCCAGAGAAAGACGGAGGTCGAAAGTACCATAGCTCCGACGGCAGTAAGCCGTGACAGGGTCTGTTTCTCGTTGTCCAACTCCTCCGAAGAGATACACGTGAGAGAGGCTACAGCCACGGTATGTCCGAGTACTACTGTGGTGAGCCTGAAGACGCCGAACCAGGTCGGCAGGGGTGCCGTCTCAAGAAGCGGAGGATTGAACGGACGTAGAAAGACCTCCGTGACTGTCGGAAAGGACGTCACGAAGTAGCCGAGGTAATGTGAGAGATGGTATCCCGCGGCGAGCGGAATTAGGGAGACGACAGTCGTCTTTTCGACGTCTCCGAAGACGGAAGGTAGACGGAATAAGACGACGAAGACGGCGTAGCCGACGAGGAGGGCTGAGACGTAGACAGACACGGGAGACAGACCCGCGTCAACGGCTGACCTCGCTATTCGATCCCAGAAAGGTGTCCTCACAACCGCGTCGTAGGCTGTCGCCCAGACGGTAGCTACGACGAAGCCGAGACTTGGTTTCTTCTTCGTCTTCGAGAGTAGGTCAGAGCCGACGACCGAGGAGACTGGGTTGGTTACGACGATACGTCTTCCCTCTCTCGATACTGGCGAGACTGTCCCGTAGTAAGACATGGCTAAAGACAGGGGATCTGCCCTCTCAAACCAGGCATCTCCGAAGACCACAGCCCCGAGTAACGTGACTCCCGTGTAGACTCCTACTACGACACCGACTGCGTACGGAGTTCTCGACAGAGGGCTTACGGCTAAGAGCCAGACGAAAAGTAGGAATCCCCCGGTTGCCACGACCGAGCCCAGTCGCGGGTACTCGAACCCGACGGAGACCGAAGGCAGGTAATTAGCCAGGGTTCTCCAGGGACTCACAGTCTCCCACGTGTTCGAGACGAGGTAGACTGTCGGAACGTACCCCGACCACCATACTGACCAGACGGTTATGAGTGCGAAAGACGCCGGAACCTGTTCGCCGAAGATAGCTGTGACTACGACGAGTAGAGCTGTCAGTACGCCTGCGAGACGTCCGATCACGAGAGCCGACTGTACCACGGCGCGGGGGACTGATACCGAGACCTTCTTGGGATACGTGACGAGTTTGAGCGGCTCTACGGGGACGAGGACTAAGGAGTACGAGACTACAGCCAGACCTAGACAGAGAACGAGTAACTCGGAGGTTTCGAGAGTGAGGCTGTAGACACGTGTTCCGAGACCCAGACCGTGTGCCGAGACGTCTCGCGGGACTGCTGAGAGGAATAGACCCGTGAGGCTCAGACTAAGTAGAAGACGTATATGTAGACGTCGGACTCGATCCCTGTAGTCAGAGTACGTGTTAGTATTAGTGTTAGTTCCCCCCCCCATCACGTATCCCGAAGAAAGAGACGACAGCCTGTCTATACTCTCTACTCGGCTGATTCCTCGGAGCCGTATCTCATCAGGAAGTAGAATCCTACGAGCGAGACGACTAGGAAGCTGATTACCCCGAGACCCATCTTCACCAGGTAGCCTATGGTTCCGGAGGGTGCTATAGCCGTCTCGTTTCCGCTTCCTCCGCCACCGTTGCCTCCGCCGCCACTTGAGTACCCCATGTTGGAGTTGCCCGAGAACGAGGCATACGAGACGGAGCCTTGGTCGACGATCGTCTGGCTCTCGGGGACATCGCCGTCGGGTGGCATGCTTCCCTCGGCGGGACCACCGGGCTCGCCGACGACTATCCTTCCGACCATACCTAGCGACTTGTGTGGTATGCAGAAGTAGTCGTAGGTTCCCGGCGTCTTGAATGTGTGTTTGAATGTCGATCCCTGTCCGCTAATAGTCCCTGAGTCCCATGCCTTAGCTCCCTCAGGTATCCTCGTCTCCTGCGCTCCGCCGTTGCCCTTCTTATAAGCCGTTGACGAGTGGGCACCGCTCTCTATGGCGAACGTGACCGTTGTCCCTTTCTCAACGTGAAGACCTATCGGATCGAAGAAGTAAGTGCTCCCGCTCGCGAACATACCCACGGTGTTCTCACCCGGACCCTCCTGTGCAGCCGCTTCACGTGACACTCCTGCTGTCGCTGCCGTCGTTGCCGCCGCCGTCGAAAGGAACTTCCGTCTGTCCATGTCCATCTGTCTCACCTTTAAAAAAGCGTAGTATTGTACCCTGTTAAAATTTCCCATATCTGTCTGAGATTCCGTGCGATTTATGGTACTGAGAAGGGCACGTGAAAACAGTTACATGTCCTCATCTACGTCCGGTATTACGGGGAAAATAGACGTGTCGGCAGCGAGTCTCCCCGTGGTCTTGGGAGACTTAGCCTTCATATTTCTCTTCGTAGCTGTCGGAGAGCTAAGCCACGGTAACTGTAGTCCCTGCTATAACCCCAGGACTATAGGAACATTTGTCCAGTTCGGACTGGGATGGCTCGTCGTTGGAACTTTAGTCGGCGGCTACAGGTCGGGAGTCGATGACTCGATCATGAAGACGGTGGGATTTACTGCTGTCTCGTGGTTCTTCTCCGACATCGGCGCACAGGCTCTGCGTAACACAGCAGTCTTCCACGGTGGGGCGAGGCTGAGCTTCTTCGTCGTATCTTTCATCGCGGGAACAGTCTTTCTTCTCACGTGGCGTCTAACGTGGTGGCATGGTGGCAGAGCCGTCGAGTCGTTTGGAGCCATCGCAAGACATAGACCCCGCGTTGCGACTGGGGCTCTCTCAGTCGCAGGCTACTTCGTAGTTCTCGGAACCTTCGCGGGTCTCTTCCCGTATCCTTCGGTGACCAAACAGACTGCGAACCTGATGTCTCACGCAATCGCGGTCATAAACACCTTCGCAGTCACCTCGCTGATACTCGGCGTCTACTGGGTCAAGAAGTCACGAATACAGAAACACAAGAAGGCTATGCTGACGGCGTTCAGTCTCATACTCATCTTCCTCGTCGTCTACCTCTTCAAGGTCGGAGGTGCGGGCGAGAAATACATACTCGTCGAGGGTGGTATCTACTACGCCTACCTCGTGATGCTCGCGGTACATCTCGTCCTCTCGGTAGTCGCAGTTCCCTTCGTGATACACGCAGTCGTCCTAGGCATCTCATTCCCCGTCGAAGAGATACCCGACACCTCACATCCGCGCGTCGGGAAAATAGCCGCCGGCTCGTGGATACTCTCGCTTGTCCTCGGAATAATAACCTACCTGATGCTCCAGTACTACGGCTGGCACTGGTAGGACGGTCACTCGCCGCTTCCGCCTATGTTGGTGGCTTCATTAAGTGGGTGTTTGGCGTAGTCGACTACCTCTATGTCGTCTATCGTCTCCAGACCCGAGTTCTCGGCAGTCTTCTCCATACCGAGCTCTACGTCGGCATCGACTACGACTACGTAGGCGTCCATCTCGTCTACCCCCGTTCGGTTAGCCGCGACGACACGGTGGTGTCCGTCGACGAGTAGGGTCTTACCGTCGGTCGTCTTCTCTATGACTATAAGAGGCTCGACCAAGTCCCTCTCAAGCTCGTAGGATCTCCCCTGTAACTCGTCGGCATAGACCCTGTCCTGTGTCGGAACTAGGTCTTCTATACCGACCTTACGTCTCTCCTCCCTCAGGTCGATGCCGTGTATCGACTCAAGCGTCTCCATCAGCTTCCAGACCTTCTGAGGCGTAACTCTCTCTATCTGAGACCGTATGACGTCGGAGTTCGAGATTATGCCGACGAGGTTGTCGGCGTCGTCGACGACGGGAAGCTTCTGTATTCCGCTTCTGAGTATGACCCTCGCCGCGTCGGTGACACTCATCTCGGGCTCCGCGACGAGTGGATCAGTCGACATCAGCCGGAAGACGGGCTCGTCGTCGTCACGTCCGAGCATGTCCTCAGCAGTGATGAAGCCCTTGACCTCTCTGGCTTCTGTGACAGGAAATCCGCTGTGCCCCTCGTTCTCGACGACCTTCTCTATCACGTCCTTAACTGTGTCGTCGGGAGAGACTGTGACGACGTCCTTTGTCATGTAGTCCTTGACGAGGGGCTTCGAAGAGACTGACATTTCTTGTCGGGTTATTCGTTGTGCCTCTCCATAACTCTTGGCTATGATATGATCCACAAGCAGTACTACTTTTATGTCGGGACGTCTACTCGGAGTATGAGCGAAGTCAAGATAGACGAGGAGACGCAGGAGAAACTGGAGGAGAAGAGGGAGGAACTCTTCGAGGAGTACGAGATACACGAGGAGTTCCCCGACAGGGCTCTCGAAGAGGCGGACGAGATAACTACGGGGTTCCGTGACGACATACAGGACGAGGCGGAGAAGGAGTACAGAACCGACCTGAGGGGTCTCACGACCTTCACCGTCGACCCGAAGAGAGCACAGGACTTCGACGACGCCATCAGTATAGAAGACGAGGGCGACGGGGAGGGATACACGCTGTGGGTGCATATAGCCGACGTCACCCATTACGTCAAGCCCGGGACTGAGCTCTACGAGGAGGCGAAAAGACGTTCTACGACTGTCTACCTCCCGGGACACACAGTACATATGCTCCCATCTTCGCTGTCGGAGACGGTCTGTTCGATAGTCGGAAACGAGGACAGGCTCGCCCACACCGTCAGGATGGAGATGGACGAGGATCTCTCGTTCGACAACATAGAGATATTCAAGTCGGTCGTGAGAAGCGACAGACGTCTCACCTACAGGCAGGCTGAGAGGATACTCGACGAGGGACACGAAGCAGTCGAAGGCGTGACTCAGGAGTTGGGCGAGAAGGTCGATATGGCGCACGATGTCGCCGACAGGCTCCACGAGTCGAGGAAGGAACAGGGATCGCTCGTCCTCAACCCCAAGAGAGACCGCGCACACACGATAGTCGAGGAGTGTATGCTCAAGGCGAACCGTGCGGTGACATACGAGCTTATGTGGGACAGGGGTGTCGAGGCTGTCTACCGTGTCCATCCCCAGCCGAGCGAGGACAAATGGGCTGAGGCGTTACAGGAGATACAGGATCTCGACGGCGTCAGCATACCCGCGGAGCACTGGGACGAGCCACGTATCGCCGTCAACGCCGCGATAGAGGACGCCGACGAGGACGCACTCAGGAAGATTCAGAGAGCCGTCCTCAAGGTTATGCCCCGAGCGAAGTACATGAGCGACCCATTCGGAGGACATTACGCTCTCAACTTCGACATATACGGACATTTCACGTCTCCTATACGCCGGATAGCCGACCTGATGAACCATCTCATAGTCCACGAGGGGGAGATACCCGAGGACGTCGCCCAGATGGCGGACAAGGCGAGTGAGAGACAGAGAATGGCAGAGGCGTGTGAGAGGGACTACAAGAAGTACCTCGAAGAGCTCGGGTACGATCCCCACGAGGTCGAGGAGTACAAGATGGAGGATTAAGAACAGATGATAAAGCTCTACCAGCTTGAGACGTGTCCGTTCTGTATCAAGGTACGTGAGAAGCTAGACGAACTCGGCTTGGAGTACGAGACAGTCGAAGTCTCGTGGAAGACCTCCGAACGCGACGAGGTCGAGGAGATATCGGGTCAGAGACAGGTTCCCGTGATAGTCGACGAAGAACACGGTGTCGACGGCATGAACGAGAGCTCGGATATAATCGAGTACCTCGAAGAGACTTACGGTTAGGTTACGCGTGAGGTGATTACGGATCGGCTTCGCTTCAGCTCACGCCGTCTTTCTCTCGTAGACGTCCTCCAGGAGCTCGTCAGAACCTCTGATCTCCTCTAGCTCCTCGCGTTCGAGTACGGCGGTGTCGTCTATCGACTCACGTTCGGATGTCTCGACGACGTAGAGACTCTCGGTAGACGACCCTGCGACGTCCGAGATGCTACTCATCAGCTTCGCGCGTTTGACCATCGTCTTCGAGTAACGGCTGATACCCGTGAGTATAGTCGTCCCGTCGTCGTCTCTCTCCCGGGTTCTCGAAACCGCCCTGAAGGGAGCCTTCGATGTCGGTAGGACACGGAAGCCCGCTGAGTCAAGCCTCTCGAAGACTACCCTTTCCTTCTCGCCGACCTCGTTTTGGTCTATGTCGGCGTCCTCGGCACCATCTGTCTCGTCTTCTCTCTCAGTCTCCTCTATCGAGAGTATGTCTATCGGAGATGTCAGCTCCTTGTCGAAGATCTCCTCTAGCTTGAGGGCTACGTCTACTGTAGCATCCATGCCGTCCTCGTACTTCGAGACCGACCGACGTGATACTCCTATCTCCCTCGCGACCTGTCCGAGGCTCATCTCCTCCGACTTCCTCTCCTCCGAGAGAACATCTCCGTTGAGACTGACGTAGAGACCCCCAGGTGCCATGTAGACGAGAGGCGGAAGGTCGTGGCGGAAGAAGTCATCCGCAGTCTTGAGGCTGACCGCGGGTATGCCGTGGCGCAGATAGACGACGCTTTCCTCCATCTCGTCGTCACGTGTCCTCTCGCCGATTATGAGCGACGACGCGTCGAGATGGTCGGAGAGACGTTTCATCTCGTCCGCCGTGTGTGGGTCGAATCCGTCGATGTTCGAGAGAACCTTCACGAGTACGACTATCGAGGAACGGCGGGCGACGACGTCGAAGCTCTTAGGACGTATGTTACAAGTGTCGCTGACGTCGAACCCCGTCTGTCGAAGGAGCTTGACCGTTTCCTCGACAAGTCTGTCTCTCATTACCAGTATAAGTTCGAGACTCGACGGATTTATACGTTGTCCTTAGCTTCGGGTTCACTCCCCGTACCGTCTGCGTGTCTCGTGGTACTCCTCAGTGCCTACGACGTCCTTGAACTCGTCGAAAGAGACGGTGTCAACGTCGGAGGTCTCTCCGTCTTCCTTGAGTGTCTCTAATGCGTCTCCGACCGCACGTGTCATCGTGAAGAGAGCCGAGAGTGGGTAGACGACGGTCTCGAAGCCGATCTCCTCAAGTTCATCGTAGCTCAGGAAGGGCGTCTTGCCTCCTTCTATCATGTTTGCGAGTGTCGGCGCTTCGATCTCGGCTACGCGTTCGAGTTCGTACTCCGACTCGGGAGCCTCGACGAAGACGACATCCGCACCCGCCTCGTAGTACTCGTCTCCCCTCTGTATAGCCTCGTCGAGACCGTGTGTCTCCCTCGCGTCAGTACGTGCTATAATCACGATGTCCTCCCCCTTCTCGTCACGTATGTCCGCCGCCGCCTCTATCCTGCGGGCGTGTTCCGACCTCGGAACGACCGACTTCTCCTCCATATGTCCACATCTCTTGGGCCACTCCTGATCCTCAAGTATGACTCCCGCGATCCCGGCGTCTATGCAGTCTCCGACTGTACGTCTTACGTTGAGTACGTTACCGTATCCCGTGTCCATGTCAGCGACGAGTGGTAGGCTGACTGAGTCGTTTATGTGACGCGCTCTCTCGGTGTTCTCCGACGCCGTCATCAGACCGAGGTCAGGGAGTCCGAGTGCCGACGCCGAGATACCGAAACCGGTTGTGAAGACAGCCTCGAAGCCCGCTCTCTCTACGAGCTTAGCCGAAAGAGCGTCGAACGCCCCCGGCATCACGGTTATCTCGTCGGACTCTATGCTCTCACGCAGAACTTCGGCTTTCGAGCTGTTTCCCATACCTCCGTTTGGGGTCACAGTAGCATCATATTAACGGAGATGTTCGCAGTCGCCCGCAGTAACGACTCTCTCGCCGTCGGACGTTTCTACGCGCAGAGCCCCTGTGTCGTCGACACCGACTGCCTCACCCTCGATCGTCTCGGTTGGTGTCTCTACACGAACCTCTCTTCCGATACTGTCGGAGTACTCCTTCCACTCCTCGAATACTACCTTCCTGTCACCGTCGTCGGACGCGAGAGAGTAGAGGTCTTCAAGCTCTTCGAGAACAGACGCCGCGAGGTTCGCCCTGTTGACCTCGTGTCCGACCTCGTCCTTTACAGAGGTCGCGTTCCAGTCGTCGTCCTCTATCTCGACATTGGCGTTTATGCCTATCCCTACAACTGCGTGTTCGACCGACTCGGCGTCAGCCTGTATCTCGACGAGTATGCCACAGATCTTCTTTCCGTCTACGAGAACGTCGTTGGGCCATTTTATACGCGGCTCAACCCCGGCTTCTTCGAGCCCACGCGCGACAGCGACAGACGCCGCGACAGTTATAACAGACGCCGACCTCGGGGGTATCTCGGGACGCAGAACCCCACTCATCCAGACGCCGCCAGAGGGACTCGTCCACTCACGACCGCGTCTTCCCTTGCCCTGTCTCTGTACGTCGGCGAGAACCACGGTACCCTCGGGAGCCCCATCACGTGCGAGTTGGGACGCGACGGAGTTCGTAGACGGAACCTCCTCACGGTACTCTATATCCTCCCAGATAGTACCGGGATCGAGGTAGTACGAGAGACCGAAGTCGCCGTACTCCGCCGGCGACGTCAGGACGTACCCCTTAGGATCGCTGTCTATCTCGAAGCCCGCGTCCCTGAGACGTTCTATGTGTTTCCAGACTGCGTTACGTGAGACCCCGAACTCCTCGGCAATCTCCTTCCCCGAGACAGGCTCGTCCTCTGAGAGTAAGTCGAGTACCTGGGTTGTCTTCATACGTCGAGTTAGTTCGCCGCCGCATATATGTAAACCGGTGGTGGAGTCATGTCGGAGTCAACGGCTCTTGGGTGTACTCACGACTGCGATCCCGAGGCTGACTACGAGCCATGCGGCGAGACCCACGAGACTCGCAACAGGTGACGCGGCTTTCCACGACTCCGCACCCATCGCCGCGCTCACGACTGTTTCGAGGACGAGTCCCCTGTAAGCACTGTTGGGACTCACAGCTAAGACCTGTGTGAGCGACTCGTCGGAGACGACTCCCTGACTCAGGAGACCGAGAACCCCGAGGTCGAGTCCGGCTACGAGAACGACTAAGAGTATAACGACTAGGACGACAGCCCCACGTACTGTGTTAGCGACCGCCGAGACGGCTATCGCGGCTGAGAGGACGACGAGAGAGAAAGCCGTGGTTACCGCGACGAATCTGAGGTAGAGTACGACCGAGTCGGCTCCCGAGTGGGACGCGAATATCGCCGACTCTGGTGACGAGACGAGATAAGCGAGAGCCGCCGCGGGAAGCAGAGACAGAGCCGTTCCGACTGCGAGAACCACGCCTCTGCCTACGAAGACACCCACGATATACGGCAGTCGGTCGATGGGATAGGTCGACAGGAGATCGAGCTCTCCTCTGCGTCTGTCGCCTAGCACGGTTCTGTATCCGAATGCAAAGCCGAGGACAGGGACTATGACCTCGACCGGTGTGAGAAGGTCGACGACTGTTGGGACGAAACCGCTCTTCGCACCTCCTCCGACCCAGCTTATCGCCGTGACGACTCCCGCGAAGCCGAGTATCAGACCGAGGTAGACACGTGTCCTCGCGACAGTGTCTATCTCACGCTCGGCGACTGTACGTGTCCTTGAGACCGTCTCGGAGAGAGACATCAAGCCTCACCCCCGTCTCCGTCTTCATCTTCGTTCCCGTGTCCGTGTCTCACGGTGGTTCCTTCCTTCTCCTCGACCATGTCGCCGAAGAGATCCGCGAGGCTACCGTAACCCTCGGTCTCGACGACTTCTTCGGGGGAGCCGTCTAACTGTAGCCTACCCTCGTCGAGTAAGAGAAGCCTGTCGACGTTTGTCTCTATGAGAGTGAGGTCGTGGGAGGTGACGACGACCGTAGTCCCTCTGTCGGCGAGGTCACGCAGAACCTCGAATATACGGTATGACATCGTGGGATCGAGACCGCTCGTGGGCTCGTCGAGGAAGATCACAGACGGGTCGCCTATAGTCGACTGTGCGATTCCGAGTAGACGTAACATCCCACCAGAGAGACCGTCGACGTCCGTGTCGGCTGCGCCGCTCAGACCCACGAGTTCGAGTGCCTCCTCGGGCGACTGAGACGAGTCTCTGACGAGTCGGGAGTAGAATTCGAGTGTCTCTTTCACGGTGAAAGCAGACCTGTACTCGGCTTTCTGTGGGAGATATCCGACCTGTCTGCCGTCGTCTCTTTCTCCGTGAACCGTCACTTCTCCGTCCGTGGCTTCAAGCAGACCCGTGAGTATACGTACGAGCGTCGACTTCCCGCTTCCGTTGGGTCCCACGATACCGTTGAGGCTTCCCTCCACGAGACTGAACGAGACTGAGTCGAGGACACGTGTGTCTCCGTAAGAGTGGCTGATGCCCTCAGCCTCTACGACTACGTCTCCATCCACCCTCGCCGTCTTTGAGCTGTCTCTATCTAAGTTACCTGACATGTTTTGTCTGATCGTTCTTGGCTTGTTGTACGAGACGTCTGTTTATACGGCTCTCCGACGGACTCTGGTCGATTATACCCTCTGACCTCATTCCGGGTACGGTTCCTTCGAGCGACCTAAGACCCTTGAGAGCCGGAGACTCAGACAGGGCTACGTATCCCGGCTTACGCAGATCGGACTCGACGACGCCCGTCGGACGGTAGCTTTCGGACTCCGACTCCGACCCCGACCCCGAGCCGAGGTCTACGTTCCGGCTCCAGTAGTTGCCGACACCGTCCGACGACCAGATTCTGAGGGAGCCATAGAGTGACGTAGCCGCCTTTTGGTTGTCTATGAAGTCGTTCGAGACGACGCGGTTGGAGGCTATTATCCCTGACGCCCTCGCTCCGACACCGTTCTCGACCATGACGTTTTTCTCGTAGACTGAGGTACGTGTGCCTATCTTGAGACCGTACGAGTTGTTGACGAGGACGTTGCGCGCGACGTAGGTGTCGCCTCCCGCAGTCACGATACCGCTTCTCGACTCACGGACGTCGTTTCCGACTACGACGTTTCCGACGGGACGTGTCATTACGACTATCCCGGAGTAAGCGTCCCTTACGGTGTTGTTGGCTATGTAGGTGTCGGAGGTGAACATCAGATGAACACCGAAACGTCCCGGGTCTATGAAGTTGTTCCGTATAGCGAGACCGTCGGAGCGGTGGGAGTAGACTGCGTCACGTCCGTCGAGGAGTGTCGAGTTCTGTATCAGGATAGGCGACCTCATCACCATCACGCCCATGAAGCCGTCGGAGGATCTCTCGGCACCTCTGATCCTCGAATCCGTGACCACGGAGTCGGGGGAGTCACGGACGAGGACTCCATTCGAAGGTGAAGTTATGTTGACGTCGTGGACGAGAGACGAGTTGGCTCTTATAACCGCGACTCCGGCGTCACCGCTTCCGTACGTCCTCTCTATCTCGGAGTCCCAGTTGTCTCCTTCGCCGACACCACCGTACTCGTCAGTCTGTCTCGTCGCGTTTCCGACGCCCGTGATCCTGACCGACGACACGGCTGACTCAGGAGACGAGAGACGGACGACAGTTCCTTCGCCGTCTCCCCTGAGATGGGTCGAGTCTCCCTCTCCGACGAGGCTTACCGGCTTAGTGATGTTTAGAGTCTCGTTGATGGCGTAAGTACCCTCAGTAAGCCTTATAGACGTCCTCGGGGGCGCGCGTTCCACGGCTCTGCGTAACGCTTCCGAGGTGGCGTTCTCGACTGTCACCGACACCTCCCTGTCGAGGAGAGACAGAGCGCGTGTCTCAAGAGAGTCGGCTTCTTCCTCCATCGTCTCTTCCTTCTGCCTCATAGCCTCGGTGATAGAACTCTGTCCTTCGTGACCCCGGGCGTACATTCGCTCCGAGACAAGACCGTCCCAGTCGGTGACTTCGCCGCCGTACTCGTCGGCGTACGAACGTGCCGCCGACTTCGACGAGAACGGCACGACTGTCGTGGGCTGAGTCAGTACGAACCAAGCCTCGGACGCTCTGACCCAGTCGGTGTACGACGAACTGTCCTTTCTCACAAATCCCGACGTGTTCGAAGGCTCGACGTCGGTTCCGTCGAAGGCGGTGACGTAGACTGCGAGGGGCTTTCCGAAACGCATCGTGTGCCCGTCGCTGTTGAGCGTCTCGACGAGCGACGAAAGACCTCTATACCCGACGACGTACTCGTACTGTGAGTAGAACACCTCTGCCTTGGGTGCCGTGAGACCCTGTGAGTTGGCTGAGATAGTCTGAGCGTGGCTGATGCCCGACTTGACAGTCTCCCCGAACCTAACAGGATCGGGACTACCACCCGAACTGTCGACGGCAAAGACGCCGAGAGACAGGCTCAGGAGAAGTAGACTCAGAGTTATCCAGACCTTCGTCCTCGTCATTTGGTTTAGTATTTATAGCAACACAACAGCCTTGTACTCTCTGGTATGAGCCTCTAATCCCAGTCAGACGAGGTAAAAGAGTATGAGTAGTATACATGAGACGACGCCGCCGAGAGCCGTGACTGACAGTCTTCCTATGTTAAGAGGCGCTCTGAAACCCCGATCGATGTCTGGACGTCTGTACCTCAGACTCAGGAGTGAGAGGTTGATGAGGGCGAATACGATGAGGAGGAAGAAGTTGGCGAGACCTGCTACGACGCCTATGTCTCCCAAGACCGTGAAAGCGGCAGTCATAACACCGACAGACCAGACGGAGACATACGGTGTCCTCGTGTCTTCGTGTACCTTCGAGAAGACCTCGGGGAAAGAGTCGTACTCCTTCTTGGAGACCCCATAGAGGAGACGTGACGTCGATATCTGGAGTATCATGACGGTGTTCATAGTCGAGAAGAGGGCGATTCCTGAGATGACTGTGAAGGCAACGGGACCCCATCCCTGGTTTGCGACGACTGCTAATGGCGAGTCAGAGGCTCCGAGCACCTGTGAGTCGACGACTCCCACCGCCGACAAGCCTACGAGGACATAGAGAACTGTCGTGATACCTATAGAGGCGAGTATGGCTTTGGGTATCGTGTCGGTAGCGTCCTTCGACTCCTCCGAGATGCTAACTATCGAACCGAAGCCGATGTAAGCGAAGAATATCAGAAAAGCCGACTTGAGAACACCTACGCTCCCGTTGGTCATCTGTAGGGGATCGACGTCTCCCCACGTCGACCTACCTATCCAGACTACGAAGACGAGCCCTGCGACCTCGACTGAGGTGAAGATCAGGTTGAGCTTCGACGAAAGCTGTATACCTCGGTAGTTGACGTAAGCAGTCGCCGCGACGACCGAGACAGCCACCGGAATCTGAGGTATGTCGACGAAAGACGAGAAGTAGCCCGCGAAGGCGAGTGCGACAGCAGCCGCGGATATGACACCCACGAGGAGACGCAGAACAGCCGTGGCTTCGGAGAGCTTCTTGCTTCCGAAAGCCTCCCGGACGTAGATGTAGTCTGCCTCCTCCTTGGGGTAAAGAGAGCAGAGTTCGGCGTAGCTGAGTCCGGTGAGTGAGGCTATAACGGCGGCGATCAAGAAAGACACGACGACCGACTCGCCCGTGACTCCCGTAGCCTCTCCGAGAACCGCGTATATACCCGCTCCGAGTATCAGACCCACTCCGTAGACTGTCGCCTCGAAGAGTCCTATCTCACGTCTGAGCCCAGGCTCGTCTTCGCTACCCATAGTGGATCAGATGTCCCGGTCTAACGACATCAACTACCCCACCCTACTTCGCTCACCCTGACGGGTTCGTCTCAAACTCTACGAGTTTGATGGCTCGTGAATCTAAGATTCACGAACGCTCGTTGAGGGTGTCGTCAGAAGCGGAGCTTCTGACTGCTCGCAAATCTACGATTTGCGATGTCTCTGAGGGAACCTCAGAGGCTCGTGAACTTTCGTTCACGATGGGGCTTGTCGGTGGACTCCGCCTCTGACTCCATAACAGAGTACGAGACAAATCCTCGGTTCGGCTTCACAGTCCCCGACTTCAGGGCGAGTTGACTGTCGCCCGTCCGCCGTGAGTCATGTAGCCCACGACGGACAAACCGCCATCCCACGTTCTTCGCCGCGTTATAATCTGCATTCGCCGTCGCACCACACTTCTCACACTCGAAGAAATCGCGCTCCGTTCGGTTGCCATCGCTCGTATGACCGCACTCACAACACCGCTTCGACGTATTCTCAGGGTCAACGTACACGACTGTGATACCAAGTTCCTCAGCCTTGTACTCGACGTACTTGACGAGTTGGGCGTGCGCCCACTGGTGGAACTTACGCTTGCTCGGCATCGAGTCGCGGATGTGCGTCAAGTCCTCGAACGCGATGTGCGTGCAGTCGTAGGCGACTGCCTCCGCGAGCAACCGATTCGACACCCTGTGCAGGTAGTCACGGTTGTACCGTTCTTCGCGGTTATCCCGCTGGACGAGTGTGCGATGCGCGGACTCAGTGCCGGTTTCTTGGAGGCCGCCGCGAACGCGCTCGAACTCGCGGTGTTCGTGCAAGAGTTCTTGGCCTGACTCGAAGTGAGCGGTGCTGGTGACGGCGAGGTTTTCGATGCCGAGGTCAACCCCGAGAACTGTCCTGTCCTCGGCGGGTGACTCGTCGGCATCGGGCTTCGGCTTACGGAAGCCGAGGTGCAGAAAGTAGTCACCATCACGCGCTGTCAGCGTCGATTCCGTCACTTCCCACTCGTCGCTGTCGAGGTACTGGTACTGGTAGCCGTCTTCGTCGTCGGGCAGTACCAATTCGCACCGCACTCGACTGTCGGTGGTGGCGAGGGAGACGGTGTTGTCATCGAACAGGGTCATCGTGTTGGCGTCGTACTTCACCGTGGGAGCGGTGAACTCGGGTTTCGAGTAGTTACGACCCTGCTGTTTGCGTTCATCGACGCCTTTCAGGGCTTGTGCGGCTTGGAAGCACGCGAGGATGGCGTGTTGACTCCCGAGACGAGTTTGGTCACGAACATCGTCGTATGCGAGTGACTGGAGTTTCCGCTTACGGGTTTCGTAGTGTTCCCAGCCGATGTCCGTGGCAATGTTCGCACCTGTGCGCCACTCGTCAATCGTGTCTTCGAGCAGGTCGGCCTGCTCAGGGGACACGGAGAGGCGCGTTATTGCGGTGCGTCTCAGGTAGTCGTCGTCCGACACACGTTCAAAGAATGCCTATGGTTACTTAATAGTTGGTGTCTGACTGATGTGTGGGTGACGCGCTCCTCCCCGCCCTACTGCGTATGCGAATCTTCGATTCGCTTGTGCTGGAAAACTCTTAGAGTTTTCTGCATCACAGAAATTGAAGATTTCTGAACGTCCTCAGAACGCTTCGCGTTCTGATATGCGAACGAGAGCTTCGCTCTCGTTAACGCCACTCGCTTCGCTGCGTTGCGTTGTGTTGAAAATCGGAGATTTTCATACGTATGCGAATCTCTGATTCGCAACACTTCTTGAGGACGTCCCGAGATCTCCGATCTCGTGGGCTCAGAAATCTGAGATTTCTGAACGGGGACTCCGCGCTACCACACAGTTGAAGCTTCGTCTAAACGAACTTTATTCCGAGATCCTTGAGACCGTTCTTTATGCCTATGTTTATAAGAAGGGGTGTTACACTCTCTATCTGTGCGGCGTTTCCGAGGCTTCCGGCGTCGAGTGCGTTGACGCCTTCCACCGACTCGACGACCTCGACTGCGGTCTGTTTCGCGTCTGCCTCCCCGAAGACGGCTATGTCGACTCCGAGTTCGGCGTCAGGGTCGGCGAGACGTCCCGCGGCTATGTTGTGGAAAGCCCCCGCGACGCCGAACGAGTCGGGGAGACCGTCACGTACGAGCTGTGCCGCACTTCCCTCGTCGGGCTGGTCGTACTTGAAGCCGTCGTCGTCACGTTTCATGCTCGTGACGGGTGATATGACTGTAGCGTCTCCGTCTGCGACCTCGGCGACCTGATCCACGACGTCTGGGAGGGAGCCGAAAGGAACCGCGAGGACGACGACCTCGGCTTTAGCTGCGTCGGCGTTCGATCCGCTCTCGACTTCGACGCCCGTCCTCTCGGAGTACTCGTCGGCAGCTTCAGATGCTCTGTCCTCGTCCCTGCTTCCGACTACGACTTCGTGCCCAGCCTGAGCGAGACGTACCGAGAGACCGCCTCCGAAGTCACCCGTGCCTCCTATTATTCCTATTCTCATACTTACTTGGTATGACGCCGTGGGAGTCGTTATAGATTGCGTTATACAGACGCAAGGCGGAGCCAAAGCACAATTCTTATACTTGTACCGCGATACTGTTAGAATGCGCGCTCCGTTGGTGTAGTCCGGCCAATCATCTTGGCCTTTCGAGCCGAGGACCTGGGTTCAAATCCCAGACGGAGCAAATCTTTGATTTGCGAGCCAGCGAAATCTACGATTTCGCGACGGAGCAAATTTCTCTGAAATTTGCATGGAACAGAATCGTAGATTCTGTGACGGAGCAAAAATTTCTGGTTTTTGCTAACACGCGAGAACTCCGTTCTCGCGGGCTCAGAAATCTGAGATTTCTGAACGGGGACTTAGCCTGAAAAAGTTAAGAGACTTCCAGGTCGTAGTACAGAATATTTTCAGTGCTTTCATCGCTCTTTTTTATTCTTACCTCGTCAGGGGACACCCCATAGAACTCTGAGACGGTTTCCTTGATCTGTCTCATGATCTCACGTCTTTTGTCGTCAGGCAGAGCCTCACTCAACGGACTGGCTAGATAGCCTTCAGGCTCTATACGGATGTAGATATCCGACTCTCTGTCCTTTACCAGGGTAACCTCTATCGATTTCCCGTTTCTGTCGAAGCTCGCTATCTGTCTTTCGGTATGTTCGGGCTTCACCTCCTCCCTGTACCGTTCCCTCTCGTAGGCTTCTATTATATCTGATATTTTCTGTGTGTCCATGGTATGTATGTTTGTCTGCCGAACTTAAGTCAACTGGCTATATACTTGAGACTCTGTTGCCGCTCTCCGTCAGAAGACGTAGTCCCTCAAGGATCTTGTTCGGGCGTATACGCCAGACGTATTAAACTCGGGGGCTAAGAACTACTAATGACAGACTCCGACGAGGACTCAAAGAGGAAAGCCGATCTGAAAACCGAATCGGGCTCCGACCCTAACTCGGGAGCCGACCTCACCGAGAAGACAAACAGGTACAGACGTCTCCTGTCACGTGCTCTCGACTCGGTCGAGGTCGTAGAGGAGTCCGACGAAGCCGACGAGTTCCTGGAGATGGCGGAGTCGTACTACGACGACGGCGAACATTTCCTCGAAAACGACGACGAGGTCAACGCTCTCGCGGCGTTCTCGTACGGACACGCGTGGCTCGACGCGGGTATGAGGTCTGGGATCTTCGACGCAGACGACAACAGAGAGATTTTCACAGTATGAGTATGACGACTACGAAGACAGCAGTCAGCCTCTTCTCAGGAGGAAAGGACTCTACGTACGCCCTCTACAAGGCTCAGGAGGAGTACGACGTCGATACTCTCGTCACGGTACACGCAGAGGAGGCGTCGAAGATGTACCACGTCCCTGCGATAGAACTCACGTCTCTTGCGGCTGACGCAATGAAGGTCGACAGGGATCTAGTGACTGTCGAGACGCGTGAAGACGAGATATCGCCGCTCAGAGAGACACTCGAAGACCTCTCGCCCGATGCGGTCGTCGTAGGCGCGGTTGAGAGTGAGTACCAGAGGTCGAGGATCGAAGGTATCTGTGACGAGATAGGAGCCGAACTCGTCGCCCCGCTCTGGCACTGTGACACCTCAGAGACTATGAGGCGGATAGTCGAGGAGTTCGAGGTCATGGTGATAGGAGTCGCCGCATACGGTCTCGACGAGTCATGGCTCGGACGCGTTCTCGACTCCGAAGACGTAGACGAGCTAGAGCGTCTCAACGACGAGTACGGCGTCCACATAATGGGAGAAGGCGGCGAGTTCGAGACTATGGTTCTCGGGGGTTCTCAGATGGAGTCCGAGATAGAGGTCGAGTACGAGAAGGACTGGGACGGAATGCGAGGCGAGCTACGTATCGAGGACGCGTGTCTCGTCTAGTCCTTCCATTTAATAGAGCATCCACGTGACGGGATCTCCTCGACTTCGACCTCGTCGCCTCCGAGAACCGAGTCTATCGCGTCGCGCATCTCGTGTTGTGTCGGCTCGTCGTCGGGGTTCTGGGCGTCGTCGATACGTCCGTGGTAGACGAGTCGGAACTCGCCGTTTTGGTTCTCGAATAGGAAGGGATCGGGGGTACAGACAGCACCGTACTCGTCGGCGACCTCCTGTGTCTCGTCCCTGAGGTAGGCGTCGTACCTCACCTCGCCGTCTTCGACTAACTCCTGCATTCTCTCGTAGGAGTCGTCAGGGTACTCGTCCGAGTCGTTGGGGTTTATACCTACGACTGCGACGTCTTCGTAGTCGTCGGCTATCGAGTTGAGGACGGGTATCTTCGCCTTCGCGTACGGACAGTGGTTACACGTGAATACGACGAGTAAGGCGTCGTACTCAGAGAAGTCTTCGACTGACTTCTCGTCGCCGTTGGTGTCTCTGAGACTGAAGTCGGGGGCTCTGTCTCCTCTTTCGAGGTCACTGTCTGACTCCTTGAGTACCATATCTGAGGATGTCGGGGGAGACACTAATCTCTTTTCTTGCTCGACCCATCCGAAGTCTTTTGATCACACAAGACGACAAAGCCGTGAGACTATGGAGAGCCATTCGAGCCCGAGTAGACGCAACGTTCTAATAGTCCTCGCGGGGCTGACGCTTCTGGGAGGCGTGGTTCTATCTTGATTCAGCGAGAGAATCCCGCCCTTTCCGTGAGGGACGAGTGTTCCGACACTTGTTGTCGGAACCGAGGACCGAACAGGGCGGGAGTGAATCGCGTAAGCTCCGGTGAGGGGCCGTCACTGCTTCGCTCGGCTGGATATTCAACGTCGACACGAAATCATTAAGTCATTGTACTGTCATAGTCTATGTATGGTGAATCTGGTCACGACACGCACCATTACAGCGGCACTCACCAACGACCGTGAGGGTGTCGTGCGTGACCTGGATTTACTCAGTCGTTCCGGCAGCAAAATCTGGAACGTTGCTCGGTGGATCGCTGGCCGCATCTGGGACCACACCGGAGAAATTCCGGATGAGGGACCGCTCAAGTCCTACATGACGAACCAACAGTGCTGGAAAGATTTGAACTCGCAGTCAAGTCAGGCAATCGTCGAAGAATTGGCTGGCGCTTTCCAGTCGTGGTTCAACAAAGACGACCCCGATGCCAACCCACCGGGCTACCGCAAAGACGGCGATGAACGACCACGTTCAACAATCACGTTCAAAGAAGACGGCTTCAAACTCGACACGAACCACCAGCAAGTCCGCCTCTCCAAAGGCAAGAACCTGAAAGACGGGTGGAGCGACTTTGTTCTCTGCGAATATGACACCGGCTCGGACGTATCCCTCACCAATGTCGAAGACGTCCAACAGGTCCGCATCGTCTGGAACGGCGACCACTGGGAGCTTCACTTCGTCTGTAAGGTCGCCATCAACGCCGCCGACTCGTTTGGCGAGAAGACGGCTGGTGTTGACCTCGGTATCTGCAATACGGCAGCTGTCTCTGTCGGTGACGAAACCGTGTTGTATCCGGGCAACACGTTGAAAGAAGACGCACACTACTTCCGGCAGGAAGAGTACGACACGGAAGGTGAGAACGGCCCCAGCAACCATGCTGAATGGGCACGCCGCAAGAAATCCCGGCGGCAGACCCACTACCTGCACGCTCTCTCGAAAGACCTCGTGAACCAATGTGCAGATCGTGGTGTGGAGACGATAGCAGTTGGCCATCCGAAAAACATCCGCGAGGATGAAGACTGGGGCAGGCACGGCAACAAGCGCCTCCATGACTGGGCGTTTGAAACTCTGCTCAGTCACATCGAGTACAAGGCTGAAGAACGTGGTATTGAGGTTGAGCGGGTCGATGAGTACGAACTGGCTACGTCGATAACGTGCTGTGAGTGTGGCATGAAAGCGGATTCAAACCGTGTTGAGCGTGGCTTGTACGTGTGTGAGAACTGCGAGTTGGTCGCTAACAGCGACCTGAATGCGGCTGAGAATATGCGAGCGACGGTAACTCCGAATCCAGAGATGGATAGGAGTAACGGCTGTCTGGCCCAGCCATCGGTCCGCCTGTTCGACAAATCAACGGGGAGAGTAGCCCCACAAGAACAGGTCTGCCCGTAGACCAGCAAATATCCCAACGCTTGCGGTGCGGTTTCGGGAAGCCTCGCCGTTTACGGCGAGGAGGAGGTCAC
>JAXIOF010000050.1 GCA_034190545.1 Candidatus Afararchaeum irisae
AGCCTCGATAAGACGCTATTGTCAAGCGGTTTCTAACTTAGCTAAAGACAGATGCCCGCGGAAGGTCTCGCCGTCGTAAGGCAGGTATCCCATGTGGTCGATACACGGGATGGTGTCGCCGTCCGCCGACTCTATCTCGACCTCGAAACGCACCGTGTCGGGACCGTCGCTCGAAAGTATGCTTCCGAGATGGCTCTCGGCTTCCTCGACTGTCTCCTCGTCCTTCATCAGGGACGTCGGACTCCCGATTATCTCGTCACTGCTGTAGCCCGTGAGGTCGACGAAACAGTCGTTGACGAACGAGAACTCGCCGTGCTCGTCTACGACGTAGACGGGGTATCCGAGTGCCTCTATGACGGCTCCGTATCTGTCAGCCCTCACCTTGTCGGCGTGTTCTGAGACGGCGTCTTCGACCCTCTCCACCAGCTTCTCGTAGAAGCCGTCCGAGGACTTCTTGACGTACCCCATCACGTCGGAGTTGACCGCACGTGAGGCTACCTCCTCCGATCCGTCCTCGACGAAGAGAACCATCGGTGGATAAGGCTTCCTGGTCTCGGACTTGATCTCCTCGTACAGACTAAATACGTCAGTCTCGCCCAGGTCGTATGCGGATACAACACAGTCGAGTCTCTCACCGGCTGCCTCGGCTGCTTCGTCGGTGTTTTTAGCCTCTTCTGTAACATAATCCGTCTTTTCTCTCAGAAACGAGACGGTCTCTTCGAGCTCCTCGGAGTCGGTGTCGACTACGAGTACACTAGTCCCTGTTTCTGTAGATGTGCTAGAAGACGTCAATCGTGTGTACCTCCTTCTGGGCCTACGGTCTCGATACTAAAAGAACTGTGGAGTCTGGAGACGTAGCCGAAAGCTTAAAGATCCCGGGCTACGACGTCTAAGACAGATGCGTCGTAGAAAGAAGCTCATATTCGGCGGCACGGGGATGGCGGTTCTTCTATTAGTTCTGACCGCGACCACGATGGGAATCACGACGAGGTTCGTGACTCCCACAGACGTCTCTCAGGAGAACCTCGACGGCGAACGTATCAACTTAGAGGGACGTGTCACCGCTATGAACGACTCGGGCGAGACACTCCGTTTCGAGGTCTTCGACGAGAACGCCTCCGTACCGGTTGTTTACGACGGCACTACTCCGGAGACGATGGGTAACGGAAGAATAGTCGTCGCCAAGGGAGTCTACGAGGACGGCAGAGTCGAAGCTCAGAAGCTCTCCGTGAGGGCACACGAGGGCACCGATAGACCCGAAAGCTCGAAGTAACCGATTAATTACTCTTTTCGCCGTTATCAGAACTGAAAAACGAGTGCTTACTTTTAAATAGAACCCCGCTTTTGTTTAAGCCAGTAAGAGGCGTTAGCCTCGGTGGAAATATGAGAATGCAAAAGACAACAGCAGAAGACAGAGGTCAGGTAGGTATTGGAACCCTGATCATATTCATAGCGATGGTGCTGGTTGCAGCCATCGCGGCGGCGGTGCTGATCAACACGAGTGGGTTCCTACAGGAGCAGGCACAGAGCACAGGACAGCAGAGTACAGAACAGGTTGCGACGGGACTCAACGTAGAGAGTGTAGTTGGTAACGTTACCGGAAGCAACACAGTTGACTGGATTAACGTGACTGTCAGCCTTCAACCAGGTAGTAACAACATTGACCTGACTAATACCACAGTAACGTACACTGATGCCAATAACGTCGTGACGCTCACTTATACTGATGCTAATATTAGTAGTATGTCTGGTAGTGAAAGATATAACGTAACCCCGATACAGGACGCTTTCCAAGCGGGTGACGACAGCTCTATAAGCACGAGCGGAGTCCTTAATGATCCTGCTGATATGGCTGAGATACACATAGACGCAAGTGCCATTAGAGGTGACAATGGACTTCCTGAGGGTGCTGAAGCAACAATAGAGATAAACCCGCCTGCCGGTTCGGGCACAACTCAGCAGGCAGTGGTTCCGTCGTCGCTCACAGGTAAGACGAAGACTAAGCTAGGATAGATTCTGTAGAAGGATTCCTTCTACTTTTTCTTTTTAATCAGTCTTACTATCATAGTCTTCAATAAGCACTTAATGACCACAGATAAGATCCTATTATGGAATAGTTCGAAAGCTTCACGCCGTTATCAGAACTGAAAAACGAGTGCTTACCTTTAAATAGAACATCGCTTTTGTTTAAGCCAGCAAGAGGCGTTAGCCTCGGTGGAAATATGAGAATGCAAAAGACAACAGCAGAAGACAGAGGTCAGGTAGGTATTGGAACCCTGATCATATTCATAGCGATGGTGCTGGTTGCAGCCATCGCGGCGGCGGTGCTGATCAACACGAGTGGGTTCCTACAGGAGCAGGCACAGAGCACAGGACAGCAGAGTACAGAACAGGTTGCGACGGGACTCAACGTAGAGAGTGTAGTTGGTAACGTTACCGGAAGCAACACAGTTGACTGGATTAACGTGACTGTCAGCCTTCAACCAGGTAGTAACAACATTGACCTGACTAATACCACAGTAACGTACACTGATGCCAATAACGTCGTGACGCTCACTTATACTGATGCTAATATTAGTAGTATGTCTGGTAGTGAAAGATATAACGTAACCCCGATACAGGACGCTTTCCAAGCGGGTGACGACAGCTCTATAAGCACGAGCGGAGTCCTTAATGATCCTGCTGATATGGCTGAGATACACATAGACGCAAGTGCCATTAGAGGTGACAATGGACTTCCTGAGGGTGCTGAAGCAACAATAGAGATAAACCCGCCTGCCGGTTCGGGCACAACTCAGCAGGCAGTGGTTCCGTCGTCGCTCACAGGTAAGACGAAGACTAAGCTAGGATAGACAGAGTATCTTTTTTTAGTTCTGTCTAATAAAAAGCGCAGCTGAAGAAGAAGTCAGACGCTTAAAAACTACTTTCTTAAAGGTAAGCGATATTAAGAACCTGAACTAGAACTCCTATAGCTATGCCGCCTGCGACTACTGTCTTGGGATCTATGTTTATGGCTCTCTGATCCTCGGACTCGAAGTAACGTACGAGTCCCGCCGAGGACATGAGTCCGGAGTCTGACGATGACATGTTCTTAGATCCAACTTGGAGTCTAAAACCTCTTTTGGTTAATACGTTCTGTGCTCGCTGGGGTCGAGGTCTTCGGCGCATTCGACACACAGGTTCTCCGACGCCACGAAATGTTCGTCACAGACAGGCTGCCCGCACGAGTTGCACGTCTGTGTCGCGGGGTCTTCGCATATGTAACAGATGCTCGATACACTCATAGACCGAGTTAAGACTCGGACAATAATAAAGAGTGGGGCGTTAGGTAGGTCACGTTACATGTCGGGATGTGTCTCACGCATCCAGATTAAAGTGATACCCCCAGAGACGAACATCGAGACTGCGACGAGGTAGAACGCCGCGTCGATGCTGAAGACGTCGACTGCGACGCCTATGAGTATAGCTCCGAAGCCGTATCCCGCATCGCGCCACATACGGTAGACTCCGAGACCCGTAGCGCGCCAGCTTGGATGTGCGTCGTCGCTCACGACAGTGATGAGGTTGGGGTATAGGAGAGCCATTCCTACTCCGGTAACCCCGGCGGCGGCTGTCCACTCGTAGTATCCCGAGACGAGTATAGTTAGAAGCACGCCGGCTCCCGCTACGAACATCCCCGAGACGACGGGGGGCTTCCTGCCTATGTCGTCGGCGAGCTTTCCGGTGTAGATCTGTAGGACGCCCCAGACGCCGCCGTAGACACCGACGACGACTCCTACCTGTGCGGGATTGAGTCCCTCAGACGTGAGGTAGAGCGGGTAGGCTATCCAGACGAGTGCGTCGACGAACTTCTCGACACTCCCCGCCTGTGACGCCGCGAAGAGTGTGGCGTCTCCGTAGGTCGCTCTCTTGAGTATCTCTATGAAGGGGAGATCGGAGCCTTCGTCGTCAGAGTCGGCGGCTTCCGACTCGGCGTACGGTAATGTCTCCTCCACGAAGAGGACGGCTATCACGAGTCCGACGACTATGACGCCCAAGAGGAAGTAGAACGGCTCTGGTCGGAGACTGTATCTCGAAGCTATGACACCCGTGATCCAGCTTCCGACCGCGACCCCTCCGTATCCGAGTGCCTCGTCGAGTCCGACCGCCAAGCCACGTCTCTCGCTACCTGCTAAGTCTATCTTGGCGTTGACCGACATACTCCACGAGAGTCCCTGGTTTATCCCGAGGAGGACGTTTCCGACGGTTATCCACCACCAGTTGGGAGCGAGTATTATTATGATCGGAATCGGAAGAGCCACGATCCAGCCCGCTATGAGTATAGGCTTGCGCCCGTACTCCTCCGCCCATTTCCCACCGTAGAGGTTGAGTATCGCCTTCACGAATCCGAAAGAGACGACGAACGATCCTATCACGAGGAACGACTCGACTGAGAGGATGTCACGTCCTATGATAGGAACCACGTTCCTCTCGGAGCCTATCGTGAGACCCACCGCGAAGACGGTAAGAAGCTGTAGAGCAAACTGCCACGAGTTCTCGCGTATTCCCTGTCTGTACTCTGTCATACGTCGACGTATCCTACCACTCGCTTATCCATATAGGTACTGCCGGTTATAGCCGGCTTTAACATCCTCCGCGACATAAGCCGTATATGATATGCCGATCTACGAGGCTTCGTTCAAGCTGAGACACGACTGTCCCTACCGTGAGCTATCAGAGCAGTATCCCGATCTCACAGTTCGTGAGTGGCATCTCGACGACTGTCAGGCTCTCGAAGTCACCTCTCCGACTTCTTCGGAGTCTGCCTCGTCCGATGACGTCGTCGACGAGGTCGGCTCCATGGGCGAGATACTCCACACGTCGGAGTCGGATGACGGCTCCGGTATCCGGGTTGTGGCGAGATCGTGTAGCTGCCCTCTTGAGGACTCGGTTATACAGGAGCTTGAGGATCACAGCTGTCTCTATATGCCTCCCACGGTCTACCGACAGGGATGGGAGCATTACACCGTCACGGCGTTCGACGAGGGCGACGTCGAGAGTCTACTCAGAGATCTCGATGAGGACAGAGAGATAGAGGTAATCTCTAAGACATCCCTCCGTGAGAGACGGATGCCCTACACCACGGTGACAGCCGAGACGCTCGTCGACGACATAACACCCAGACAGCTCGAAGCCCTCCGGATCGCACTCGACAACGGCTACTACGACGAGCCCCGCAACTCCTCCGTAGCCGATCTCTCGGAGAGGACAGATGTTGCGAGATCGACCTACGAGGAGCATCTGCGTAAGGCGGAGAACACGCTTATATCGAACGCTGGCGAGATACTTCGGGTCGTGTCTGAGGTCGACTCTTCCTCCGAGACGTGTCTGCGGAAGGCTGAGAGCTCTCACCGGCATTAAGCTTTAGACGCGACGCCGTGAATCCGAGGTATGCGGAACAAGGAAGTCGCGGATCTTCTCTACGAGATAGCAGATCTGCTTGAGATGAAGGAGGTCGAGTGGAAGCCGAGAGCCTACCGGCGCGCCGCACGTAACATCGAGTCACTCTCGGAGGGAATAGACGAGGTACACGAAAGGGGCGAACTACAGGAGATAGACGGAGTCGGCGAGTCGATAGCCGAGAAGGTCTCTGAGTATCTCGAAACCGGCGAACTCGGCTACTACGAGGATCTCAAGAGAGAGCTACCCGTCGACGTAGACGCAGTCACATCGGTCGAGGGAGTGGGTCCGAAGACCGCAAAGGATCTCTACATCGAACTCGGCGTGACCGACCTCGACGACCTCGAAGAAGCCGCGGAGTCGGATGAGATAGCCGGCTTAGAGGGATACGGCGAGAAGACACAGGAGAAGATACTCGAAGGCATAGGGTTAGCCAGAAAAAGTCAGGAGAGGATGCTCCTCGGCGAGGCTTTCCCGATCACACAGGACATACGTGAGACTGTCGAGGGGTTCGAGAGCATAGACACGGCGACCGTGGTCGGCTCTTTCAGGAGACGGCGTCCTACTGTTGGAGACGTCGATGTCCTCGGAACCTCCGAAGACCCCGACGAGGCGATGGAGTCTTTCTGTGATATGCGGGACGTAAATGAGGTACTCACGAAGGGGGAGACTAAGTCCTCGGTCATAGTCTCGGGAGGACTACGAGTGGATCTGCGTATAGTCGCAGAAGACGCTTACGGCTCCGCGCTCCAGTACTTCACGGGATCGAAGGATCACAACATAAGGGTCAGAAACATCGCTATCGAGAAGGACTGGAAGCTCAACGAGTACGGGCTGTTCGACGTTGAAGACGACTCTGAGCCCGAGGAGGGCGACAGGATAGCAGGAGAGACAGAGGAGGAGATCTACGAGGCTCTCGGACTCGACTACATACCCCCCGAACTCAGAGAGGACACCGGCGAGGTCGACGCGGCGCGTAACGGAGATCTACCTGACCTCGTCGAAGTCGACGACATAAGAGGCGACCTCCAGACCCACACAGAGTACTCCGACGGCTCTAACACGGTACGAGAGATGGCACAGAAAGCCGACAAGATAGGACACGACTACCTACTCGTGACAGACCACGGTCCTGCCCTTCGGGTCGCGGATGGACCGTCTTCGAAGGAGGAGTTCGAGGAACAGAGAGACGAGATTGAGGAGGTCAACGCCGACGACGAGATCGACGTCGAGGTTCTCTTCGGAGCCGAGGCTAACATAGTAGATGGCGGTCTCGACATCTCGGAGGAGACGTGTGAGATGTTTGACATCCTCGTCGCGGCGTTACATTCGAGACCCGATAGCCCGACCGAGAGGATCGTGTCGGCAGTCGAGGAGTACCCCGTCGACATACTCGCACATCCACTCAACAGAAAGATAAACGAACGTGAACCCCTCGACTTAGACCTCGACGCTGTCGTGGCTAAAGCCGCCGACGAGAACGTCGCACTCGAAATCAACTCACAGCCTGCGAGGCTCGACCTGCCGTGGAACCACGTCAAGGAGTACAGGGACGAGGTCAAGTACGTCGTCTCGACCGACGCACACTCGACCTCCGCGCTCGACTACATCCACTTGGGTGTCTCACAGGCACGGAGAGGATGGTGTGAGCCCGACGACGTCCTCAACACGAGGGACTTAGACGGACTCCTGTCTTACTTCGAGACCGATGACTGAGAAACCCGACACCGACGAGAACCCGTACGTTGAGAGCCCCGACCTCGGCTTCGATCCGGTCGATGACCTGACACGTGAGGAAGCGGAGAAACAGGCTCGTCTCCTGCGTGAGGCACTACGTTACCACGACTACCGTTACTACGTCGAGAACGATCCCGTCATCTCCGATAGGGCGTACGACGAGCTTTACGCGCGACTCGAAGATCTCGAGGACGAGTTCGGCTTAGCTACACAGAACTCGCCGACTCAGAGAGTCGGAGGCGAGCCAGTCGACGAGTTCGAGACGGTCGAACACGTCTCCGAGATGCTCAGCCTGTCCTCGTCGGAGAACGAGGAAGATGTGAGGGAGTTCGACGAGAGGGTAAGACGGGGGGTCGGCGACGTCGAGTACGACTGTGAGCCCAAGTTCGACGGTCTCTCTGTCGAGGTCGTATACGAGGATGCCGAGTACTCAAGGGCGGTCACACGTGGAGACGGTGTCGAGGGCGACGACATAACCCAGAACGTCAGAACTATACGTTCAGTCCCTCTCTCACTTCCCTCCAACGCTCCCAACTTTCTCTCAGTGAGAGGCGAGATATACATGCCGAAAGACGGCTTCCAGAGTCTCAACGAGGAGAGGATTCAGGAGGGGAAAGAGACCTTCGCTAACCCGAGAAACGCCGCCGCGGGAACCGTGAGACAGCTAGATCCGCGTGTCGTCGCCGACAGACCACTCGGTGTCTTCTTCTATGGAGTCCTCGACTCTTCCGACTCGTCTTTCGAGACACACGACGAGGCGATGGAGTTCCTGAGTCAACTCGGATTCGAGACTAGTCCCAACAGACGGATAGTCGACGACATAGACGGCTTCGTCGAGTACAGGGACGAGATTCTCGAAAGACGCGGTGACCTCAACTACGACGTAGACGGAGTCGTCGCGAAGGTCAACGACTACTCGAAGAGAGACGATCTCGGCGTTACTTCGAGCCATCCGAGATGGGCGTTCGCCTACAAGTTCCCCGCGAAGACGGGAGAGACAGCCGTCGAGAGGATAGTCGTACAGGTCGGCAGGACGGGCAAGCTCACCCCCGTTGCTCTCCTCGAACCCGTAGACGTCAAGGGCGTGACTATCAGCCGTGCGACCCTCCACAACGAGTCACAGGCTCGCCAACTCGGCGTCTCAGAGGGTGCTAAGGTACGTATCGAGAGAGCGGGTGACGTAATCCCCGAGGTCGTCGAGGTAACACACGAAGGCGAAGGAGTCTTCGAGATGCCCGAAGAATGCCCCGTCTGTGGAAGCGACGTCGTGCGTGAGGGCGAGTACCACTACTGTACGGGAGGAGTCTCGTGCCCCGCCCAGCTTAGACGTGGTCTCGAACATTTCGCGTCGAAGGACGCGATGGATATAGAAGGTCTCGGCGAGAAGATCGCTTCAGTTCTCGTCGACGAGGGACTCGTCGAGGAGGTCTCCGACATCTACCGTCTCGAAAAGCACGACCTCGTCAGTCTGGAGGGCTTCGGCGAGAAGTCAGCTGAGAAGCTACTGAATCAGATAGAGGAGACCAAAAACACCGACCTGGCGAGTCTCCTCACCGGGCTCGGCATAAGACACGTCGGCTCCGAGACAGCACGCCGTCTCGCCGACGAGATGAACCTCGAAGAGATCAGAGATGCTTCTGTAGACGATCTGAGACGTGTCGACGGCATCGGCGACGAGACAGCAGAGAGCATACATTCGTTCTTCGACGGAAGAGGCGGCGACTTAGTCGACGAACTCCTCGACGCAGGCGTAGAGCCCGAGAGACGTGAGACGAGCGACGAGCTAGAGGGTCTCAAGATAGTCTTCACGGGGAGTCTCGACTCCTACACGCGTGACGAGGCTACGGATCTCGTCGAGTCACACGGCGGCGACGTGACCTCTTCGGTGAGCGGAGAGACAGACTACCTCGTCGTCGGAGAGAACCCGGGAGAGACGAAGACTCAGGCTGCCGACGAACACGGCGTCGAGACAGTCGACGAGGACGAGTTCGAGGAGAGGCTTCTTCGCAGAATTGAACAAGCCTCATAGTCCCGAGACACATCTCTAACGTATGGCTACCCCTGAAGGTCACGACCGTGATCACGACCACGACCACGACCACGACCAGGACGACTCCGAGACCCAGAACACCTCGATACGAGGCTCTGACGAGAGAATAGCCGTCGCGCTCGACTTCGACTCCGTCCTCAAGAGCTTCGAGAGACCGCGTGAGGCTTTCGAGTCGATAAACACGTGGGCGAAGTACGTCGGCGTGATAGGAACGAGCCCACAACACGTCATAAACGGCTACTGTACCAAAAACAGGATAGACCCCGACTTCTTCCCCGCGCCCGACGACGGCAAGCTCGGCGCACTCGAACGCGCTATGGAGAGCGAGATGTACGACGCCGAGAGATACGTCTTCGTCGGAGCTTCGAGGAGGGACGAGGTCGTAGCCGAGAAGGCGGGATGGGAGTACGTCGACGTAGACGAAGCCGCCGAAGACGCCGGATGGAAGATGATCCGCTGAGACGCGCCCGACAGTATAAGTCCCCGGAGACTGATATCCGTATGGATGACGTTATTACCTCCATCTATCTCGTCACCTGTCACCTGTAACCGTATCCGCGGTCTCTCAGGCGGGTCTCGTCTTCTACGTAGTTGTCTTCGTCTTGAGTCTCTCGGTTCTCATCAAGAGTTCCGACGTATTCAACTCGACGGCTGTACTCGGAGTCCCCAGTCTTCTCGGAGAGATAGTAGTCCCCGGTACTCTCCGTAGCTTCGGGGTTCCGTCTATGGTTCTCGCGACCCTCCTCTACTTCTTCACCACACAGAACAGAAACATAAACAGATGGGAGGGTGCCACTCTCCTACTTCTCTATGTCGTCTTCCTCGGAAACATACTTGGTCTTCTGTGACTGTGACTGTGACCGTGACCCAAAGTACGTTGTACCCCGCGTGTCTCTTATCTATGATGTCAGCCGTCGAATGGATAACCGGAGCCGCGGCTCTCGTCGTCTACCTCGTCCTACCCGGCTTAGTCGCGGGAGTCCTCTGGTCTCCGTTTCTGGTCTCCGACCGAGTGCGTTCTCTCTTCGACAGTTCTCCCGTCTCCTCCTACGTCGCCTACCCCGTCTTCTGTGTCGTGGCTTCTCTTCCTTACTTACTCGGACTCGGTGCTGTCTTCGTTCTCGACCCGACGGGCACAGCGACGTACTCGAACGCGATAATCAGCCTCTCGGTCGTCGTGACCTTACTCTATGCTGTCGGCTTTCCGTCTGTGGCACTACTCGTTCTCCCACGTTTAGGCTACGACTACGACTACGACCGGCTGGACGACCGACGTGTCACGACGTGGCTCCTCCTCGGCGCGGGCGGTCTCTGGTACGGCACCGTGATGAGCCTCCCGCTCTTCTTAGTCGCAGTCGTACTCGCCCTCCCGGGTGGCTACTGATCCACACCGTTAACGACTTGTCTCGCCACCCCGACTTACGGCTATGAGCCTCCGCAAAGTCGTCTCGGCTCCCTTCAGTATGAGGGACACCGACACTGTGTCACACGTCGAGTTCGTCTTCTCGCTCTCACGTGACAAGGACTGGTACAGTCCCGACGGTGCAGAGGAGATACTCGAAGCCGCCGCCGAGAGAGACCTCGTAACTGTTGACGACGAGGACGAGGTAGAAGCCGAGTTCGACTACTCCAAGGTCGACCTCACCGATTTCTCGCCGCCTGACGCCGAAAGACTCGTCCGAAGTCCCGAAGTATTCGACGTCGTTCTCGACAGAGTCGTAGCCGAGGGATTCGACAAACGTGAGACCGTCGCCGAGATAAACACGTCGAAACGCCGACTCGGGGCGGTCAACATACACGCAGCCGCGCTCTATGTTGCCGAGACAAAAGGCGTCGACGTAGACGACCTAATAGACGATGCCCTTGGCGACCTCGTCCCGTCGTAAACCGCGAAAGAAACAAGACGCCTGAATACGAAGGTGGTTCCTATGGCATCTGACAGCCATTCCGACGGCGGTGACCGAGACGGAGATGAGACGACTATCGAGGATCTCATCGAGACGGTCGAGGATCTCGAAAGACAGGGACGTGAGCTACCTGACATGGAAGACCTCTACTCCCAGGTCTCCGAGTCACTCGCCAAGTTCGGTGAGACCTCCCCCGACGAGATGGCGGCTTTCGGAGAGTTCCTCGGCGAGGTCGAGACTGAGGGCGCGCTCAGTACGAAACACAAAGAGCTTACAGCCGTCTCGCTCTCGGTCGTGACTCACTGTAAATGGTGCATAGCTTACCACGTCAAGAACGCCGTCGAGGAGGGCGCGATCCCCGACGAGATCAGAGAGGCGGGATGGATGGCTGTTCTGATGGGTGGAGGTCCCGCGCTGATGTACTACCAGTTGGTCGAGAAGGCTGTCGACGAGATGGCTTAGCGGGAAATCCTTTTGTATCTGCGTCACTAACTCAAAGTTAAGGAGTGGTTGAGATGACAAGAAGAAACCCGTTTGACGAGATCTTCGAGGAGATAAACAGGATGATGAGGCAGCTCGCCGACGAGAACTCGGAGATGAGGGCATACAGCTTCGGTCTCACGCCCGATGACCTGCGTGAGAGAGCTACGACTGATGTCTCGCGCGAGGAGCCCTCCGGCACAGACACCGAGACCTCACCCCGTGTCGAGGTGTTCGACGACGACGACTCCGTGAGGGTCGTAGCGGATCTCCCGGGTGTCAGAAAGGACGACATCAGTCTCAGTGGAACCGATGAAAGTCTCAGGATACGTGCATCGACCGACGACAGGAACTACGACACGACAGTACAGCTTCCCGAGAGGGTTGACCCCGACACCGCGGAGGCGACCTACCGAAACGGGGTTCTCGAAACGACCCTCGAGAAGGAAGAAGACATAAGAGGAAAGGAGATAGACATAGAGTAATGGGAGATTACGAATACCTACCTGATCCGAGAGAAGACCTGTCTCCTGAGGAACGCAGGGATCTCAAGAAGACACTCAACGAGTGGATAATCGAGGACTTCACTCCTCACGTAGCTAGTTAGTTAACGCCCTAGTTTCTCGTGTGACTCCGAGAGATGGCGTGAAGCAAGCGCGGCGTGTAGGCTTAGCTCGCCCGCGACTGCGGCACCTCCTATTATCTCGGCGAACGCCCTCGCGTTTCCACCCGGAGGATCGCCCCCGCCTTCTACGCCCAGGATAGACAGAGCCTCGTTCTGTGTCTCAAGCGAGGTACCACCGCCGACTGTACCGACCTCTACGGCGGGGAGGGTCACGCTGAAGTAGAGGTCGCCGTCCTTGACAGACGCAGTCGTCGTAGCCATCGATCCCTCGACGACCTGTGCGGGATCCTGTCCCGTGGCGATATAGACGGCTGAGAGGACGTTCGAGACGTGGGCGTTGAATCCGAACGATCCCGCCCTCGCGCTTCCGACGAGTGTCTTTCTCGAGTTGACCTCGGCTACGTTCTCAGGGGTCGTGTTGAGGACGTTCTCGACGGTCGACCTCTCCATCTCGACGTCGGCACTTACTGTTCTTCCGCGCCCCTCTATCTGGTTTATCGCTGCGGGCTTCTTGTCGGTACACATATTGCCCGATAGCGCGATAAGACTCGCGCCTGTCTCTTCCTCGACGACCTCCGAGACGGCACGGCTCGCGACGGTAGCCATGTTCATTCCCATAGCGTCCTTGGTGTCGTAGCTCAGACGCAGATAGAGGCTGTCGCCAGCGACGTAGGGGTCTGCGGCGACCAACTCGCCGTGGCTCGTGGTCTCCTCGGCGGCTGTCTTGACCGTCTCGAAGCTCTCGGAGAGCCAGTCGACGACCTCCTTGGCGTGTTCGACTCCCTCTACACGGAAAACGGGCGCGCGTGTCATCGAGTCCTTGAAGAGACGTGAACTCACACCGCCGGACTCGGTCGCAGCCGACGCGCCCCTGTTTGTCGACGCGACGAGAGCCCCCTCCGTCGTCGCCATAGGGACGTAGTACTCTCCCGACGCGTACTCGCCGTCGACTCTGAGTGGACCCGCGACGCCGAGTGGTATCTGTATTCCGCCGACCATGTTCTCGACGTTCTTGTCGGTGGCAGTCTCGGCGTCGAAGACGTACTCTCCGACGTTCGCGAGCGAAGCCCCTGTCTCTTCCTCTATGACCTTTCTCCTGACTTCGACCGCCTCGTCCGCCGACTCAGCCTCGTCCTCGACTGCGTATAGAGGGACGTCACCGTCGACAACCCTGTCGTATAGCCCTGAGTCTTTCATCCTCGGGTCTCTTCCTCCTTCACGTTGCCGTGTTTGTCTATCTCTCCCTTGACTACCCTCGTCGACGATATCGGATCGCCGTCCTCGGCGGCTATGTACGGAACTACGACTATGTCGAGAGTCTCCATCCCGTTCTCCTGTCTTATCTCGTTTATCTTCTCGGCTCCCTTTTGAGTCTCGGGTGAGACGACTATGCAGTCAAACGAGGGATCTTCGCTCGCTATCCCGAACGGATCTTCGAGCTTGTCGACCTCGTAGTCGCGGCTCCACTCGTTGACCTCTTCTATCGCCTCTACGAGACCTTCTTTCCTCTCCTCGAAGGATCTTATCCTGCGTTCCTCATCACGTGTCTTCGGGGCGAGGTCGTCGCTTGTGAGTCCGACTACTACTCCCTCGTCGCCGAGTTCGAAAGCCTTCTTCAGCAGAGAGTAATGTCCGTCGTGTACAGGATCGAAAGTCCCGCCTACAGCAACGCGCATACACGGTGTTAGAAACGGATTACGTATTATGGTATCGGTATACATGCTCGTGCTGTGGTCGGCGCGAACTCGGCTTCCTATCCCCTCTCTTCTGTTCCTTCTCTTCATACTCCTCTAAACTGGGGGACTGTCTTATTGTGTCTGCCACCCCCTACTGAGGCGCATGAAGGTACTCACGGAGTACGTCTTCGACTGCTCGGGCTGTGGAGAGTCGGTCGCTGTCAACGCCGAGATGAAACAGACACTTCTCCGTGACGGCTGTCCCGTCTGTCGAGAGGACGTTTCCGAGGACGACTTCGACTCCGTATAGCTACTCTCCAAGAGTATTTCAAGGCTCGCTCACCTCTATCCGAGAAGTAGATGAGTGATGAAGAGAACGCTGGAGACAGAATAAGACCACTCGACGAGAGCTACATAGGCTGTATCTGTGAAGTAACTAACTCAGCCGCTGAGGTCTACTACGGCACACTGCCGGAGAGATGTTACAGCCGACCCTATATGACCCGAGAAGACGTCAGGGAAGACATCGAGGAGGGCGTCGTATACAGGGGCTACTTCCTCGACTCAGATCTCGTCGGTGTCATAGGGGTTCAGGAGATCGAGAACAGCCAGTCCTTCGTAGCCGTGAGACGTCTCTACGTAGTCCCCGACTTTCAGAGACAGGGAATAGGAACAAGCCTCCTCAGACACTGTCTCGACTCTAATCCCAACAGGGACGTCTACACAGTAACTTGGAAGGACGCACCGTGGGCTGTCGAGTTCTACGAGAAGAACGGCTTCGAGAACCTCGGGGTTCAGCCAGAGCTAGTAGAGAGACACTGGAGCCCGCCCGAGGGATGTGAGAACGACTTCGTCGTCCTACTCCTCGAAAGTTGACAGTACAGTAGCTATCCCTGACCGACCATACGGTCTTCGTCCTCCCACTCCCTCTCACGTAGCTCGTACTTCTGTACCTTACCCGTCGCGGTCGTGGGGAGTGAGTCGACGAACTCGGCGTCCTTGATAATCTTGTAGGAGGCGAGGTTTTCGCGGCAGAACTCGATGA
>JAXIOF010000051.1 GCA_034190545.1 Candidatus Afararchaeum irisae
AGTCTGTCCGATCTCCTCTCCTCGGATCGCGTCACGTCACCCGCTGACTCGGACGCATCTGACGAGAAGCTGTACTTTCCGAGGATGCCCAGCATAACACAGAAAGACCTCTTCCCCTGTATGTAGCCCTCGAATCCGACAGTTAGGGGCACGAAGACGCCCCCTACTACGTAGTCGGGTATCTGGGTCAACACGACGACTGCGACGTAGACAGCCGAAGCCACGAACCCGAGTACAGCGACCGTGTACCTCTTCCTCCTCTCGTACTCGCCTATGTTGCAGTATCCCGGGCTGTACTCCTCGTGCCCGCCTTCTCTGTCTGTCTCCGCCATACTTACCAGACGAACCTCACGTACAAATAAGTACTCCGAGGACGAAAGCTGTCTGGAGATGCCGACGAAAGACCGTTTCAGCCTCTCCGAGATCAGACAGGCTGCCTACTGTCCACGTCAGTTCTACTTCGACCTCCGTCTCGACAGCCACGACGACTTGACCCTAAGCCCCGTCTACTTCGTACTCAAGGAGATAGCATACAGATACGGTGACTTCATCGAAGATCCACGTCGAGCTACCGAGAAAGCCGTCGACCTCGCGGAGTACGACTACGGCGCTGAGATCCCCTCAGACATCCTAGACTCCGAGGGGATAGACGTAGAGGAGGTTCGGTCTCGACTCAGACAGACAAGAACCGACTCCGGTTTCTGGGATGAGATCGAGTCGCCTCGCCACGAGGAGACGTACATAGACGCTGGCTCTGAGACACAGATACACGGCACTCTCGACAAGGTAGTCTCCGTCGACGGCAGCCTCAGACCCTCAGTCGTAAAGACCGGCACACCTCCCAGAAACGGTGTCTGGGAGCCACAGAGGGTCGAAGCCACAGCCGCGGCACGTCTCGTAGAGTCGGAGTTCGGGCAAGACGTCGGGACTGCGTACGTCGAGTATCCGAGACACGGGGTAGTGCGCGAGACGACCGTCAGCCGGCGTTACGAGAGACGTCTCGACTCGGTCTTAGACAGTCTCAGAGAGGCAGTCGACGGAGAGGCTCCTTCGAAGACCTCGAACACCAACCGATGCGAGCCCTGTGACTACTCGTCGAAATGTTCGCGTAAGACCTCTCTCCTATCACGTCTCAGGTCGAAGCTGCCTTCCGTTTAGACATTCGACTCTATCCAGTCCTCGACTTCGTCACACATCGCCCCCTCACGTACTATCCCCCAGTCGCGCGTGTCGACGACAGTGCTTCCGAGTTCGTACTTCGCCCTACCTCCGTCGACTGCGGCGTCGACTCTTTCGAGAATCCTCGGGTCGACGTCCTCAAAGCCGGCTGCCGAGGGCTCCCCCGATATGTTCGCGCTCGTGCTGGTTATAGGACCGAACTCGTCTACTATTTCGAGCGCGACGTCGTGGTCAGGTATCCTTATGCCGACGACCTCGGAGCCCGCTGTGACAACGTCCGGTATTGTGTCGGTCTTCGGAACCAGAACTGTCACAGGTCCCGGGAGGAGATCCTCGATCATACTCACCGCGCCGTCGCTCGGAGTCGTGTACTCCCTGACCGTCTCAGTGTCTCCGAAGGCGACCGAAACCGGCTTCGAACGTCGACGCTCCTTTATCTCGAATACCCTCTCTACTGCGTCCGAACTCAGGGCGTCGGCTCCGAGACCGTAGACCGTCTCGGTGGGATAGAGAACCACGCCGCCGTCACGCAGGACTTCGACTGCTTCTTCTGTCCCAGACATCTCTACAGTACATTACATGTCGACATCTACTTCGAGACCCTCTGTAGCCTCCTGAAGACCGTCCTCTGTCGCTGACGACGTGATCCTCTCGGATATCTCGCGGTCTTCGAGTAGGTTCTTGAACCTGTCCTGGTACTTATGGTTCGCGCGGTCTGACTCGTTTTCCGCCTCTATGACGTGGACGTACGAACGAACCGTGCTCTTGCTCACGTCGAGTTCGTCAGCCATCTCCGCAGTCGTCAGGTCGCCGTCGACGAGCTGACGTAGCTCATCTATCTCAAACGGCGGGTCGAAGTCCGACTCTCGGAAGAGATGGAGCTTCACACGTGTACGCGCGACGGTCTTGTTTAGCTTCTCGTCACCGAGCTCGCGCGCTATCTCGGTGTCGGTGTAGCCGTCGTGGTAGAGACGCACGAGTTCGACGAGGTCTTGGGTGTCGAGCTTCGTGTCGATGCCGTACCTGTCGAGCATCTCCTCGACGGTGCTTTCTATCTCCTCGTTGATCTCCTCCTCGTCCTTGAGTGTGCCGTGTGACTCCTTCTTCTCCTCGGTAACTGTGGACTCGTCGGTCACTTCCACGAAGAGGTCTCTGAGCTTCTCTGTCTTGTCGGGTGTTTTATCTGACTCTGACATGATTGATCCTTTAACCGTAACCGGAGACTCCTTATGCCTCGGTCATATTTAAACCTGCGGGTTGGCTCTCCCCTCGGGATATAGGTTGATTTATTGGTAAGGAAAGTCTGACTCGTAGTATGACGGTAGCAGTGCTCACAGGTGTTCCCGGAGTCGGAGCAACCACCGTAGCAGAGAGGAGTCTTGAGCTTCTGGAGGACAGGGAAGTCGAGTACGAGATAGTCTCTTTCGGGACTCAGATGCTCGAGACGGCTAAGGACGAGGGTCTCGTCGAGAACAGGGACGAACTCAGGAAGCTCCCGAGTGACCAGCAGAAGGAGATACAGGCACAGGCTGGAGAGCGCATAGCCGAGATGGCTGAGGACTCGAACGTTCTCGTCGACACACACTGTGCTATAAAGACCCCCGAGGGATACCTCCCGGGTCTTCCCGAGTGGGTTCTCGAAGGACTTCAGCCCGACACGATAGCCCTCATAGAGACCGACCCCGAGGAGATCCTCTTCAGAAGGATAGACGACGAGACACGTGACAGGGACTTCGAGAGGACGGGAGAGATAGACACACACCAGAACATGAACAGATCGGCGGCTATGAGCTACGCCACGCTCACAGGCGCGACAGTCAAGATAGTCAAGAACCCCGACGGCGGAGTCGACGAAGCGGCTGAGAACCTCGCCGACACGCTCGAGTAATTCGGATCAGCTTTCTACTGGGATCTAATACTCAACGCTTTTCGCACAACGGCATACGTGTGTCATACGTTGGACTTATGGGACGTGAAGGTATAGAGTAGATGAGATGTCACGCTCCGGCTCTAACTCTGACACCGAGGCGAAGATAGACGAACTCGAAAAGGCGGTTGAGTCACTCGCGAGAGAGATGGTAGATGTCAAAGAACGTCTCAACGAGATGGAGGAGTCCGACAAGGCGGAGATAGACCGTGAGGAGATAGGCGTCTCCGCCGACGAAGACGACGACGGGGGCGACGACATATACGTGGCTTGACGCCGATGCACATAAAAGAGATTAGAGTAGACGGCTTCAAGTCGTTCGGGAGACCCACTACTGTCCCGTTCTACGAGGGCTTCACGACTATAAGCGGACCCAACGGGAGCGGTAAGAGTAACCTCATCGACAGCATACTCTTTGCCCTCGGACTCGCACGTACGAGAGGCATGAGGGCGGAGCGTCTCCCTGACCTCCTCTACGACCCTCCCGAGGGAGACTCGGCGCGAGAGGCGAGCGTCGAGGTCGTCTTAGACAACTCCGAGAGGACACTCCAGCCCGACGAGATACGTACTGCGGCGGGGGAAGTGGGCGACCCCGACGAGGTCGTGATCAAGAGACGCATAAAGAGAACCGAGAACGACTACTACTCCTACTACTACATTAACGGAAGGTCGTGTAACCTCTCCGACATACAGGAACTCCTCGCCAACGCCGGAATCACCCCTGAGGGATACAACGTCGTGATGCAGGGTGATGTCACGGAGATAATACAGATGTCCTCGACAGAGAGACGGCGCATAGTCGAGGAGGCTGCGGGAACCGCCGAGTTCGACGAGAAGAAGGACGAGGCGCGCGGCGAACTCGACACAGTAGACGAGAGGGTCGAGAGGGTCGATCTGATACTCGACGAGATAGAAGAGAGGCTCGATTCACTCAAGGACGAGAGGGACAAAGCTCTCGAATACCGTGAACTCAGGGAGGAGAAGCAGGAGAAAGAGGGGCTTCTCTCTGTGGCGAGACTCCGCCAACTCGAGGACGAGATCGAAGAGTTGGAGGACGAGATTGCCGACGAGAAGGAGATGAAGGAGGAGTTAGACGACGACCTCGAAGAAGCCGAATCTCTCGTCGACGAGTTACGTGACGAGGTCGAGGAAGTCGAGGACGAGATACGTCAGAAGGGTGAGGACGAACGTCTCAAACTCAAGTCGGAGATAGAGGAGATAAAGGGCAAGATATCGGGTAAGCGGGACAGGATAGAGAACGCCGAGGAGAGTCTCGACGAGTACGAGAAAGAGAAGAGACAGGCTTTTGTCGAGATAGACAAGGCGAAGGAGGAGATAGAAGACCTCGAATCCGAGATACGTGAGACGAAGGTCGAGAAGTCGAGCCTCAAGTCCGACCTCGCCTCGAAGGAGTCCGACCTCGAAGACGTCGAGGAACGCATAGACGAGGCGGAGGGCGAGTACGCCGATGTCCGTGATTCACTTGAGGAGCACAAGCACGAGGTCGAGAGACTGCGTGACGAGAAGAACGACCTCATGCGTGAGAAAGACCGTCTCCTCGACGACGCAAGACGGAGGTCGCGCGAGGAGGAGGATCTCGAAGACGAGATTACTCAGACCCGGAACGAGATACAGGAGGTCGAGGACGAGATAGACGAGATCTCTGACTCACTCGAAAACGAGAGACACAACCTCGAAGAGCTGAGGGGCGTCAAACAGGATCTCCGTTCCGAGAGGGACGAACTCAGGAGAGATCTCGACGACATCGAGGAGTCTCTGAGGTCGAAACAGGAGGAGTTCGCCCAGGAACAGGCGCGCCAGGGCTCCAACGGAAGCAGCTACTCTAAGGCGGTCAGCACCGTACTCAACTCCGACATAGACGGCGTCCACGGCACTATAGCAGACCTCGGGAGTGTCTCACAGAAGTACGCCACAGCCGTCGAGACAGCCGCGGGAGGCAGGATGGCTCACGTCGTGGTCGACGACGACGGAGTGGGTCAGAAGGCGATAGAGTACCTCAAGAGACGTAACGCGGGACGTGCGACCTTCCTTCCCATCTCAGAGATGAACACTCGGTCTCTCTCATCGAGACCCTTATCGAAGGACGGCGTCGTCGACTACGCCTACAGCCTCGTCGAGTTCGACGAAGTCTACTCGTCTGTCTTCTCTTACGTCCTGGGAGACACACTCGTAGTCGAGGAGATGGAGACTGCGAGGGAGATGATGGGAAGCTACCGTATGGTGACACTCGACGGCGACCTCGTCGAGAAAAGCGGTGCTATGACGGGAGGCTCGAAGAAGGGATCACGTTACTCATTCGGCTCAAAGGGAACACTCGAGAAGCTCGCAGACAGGATCGAGGAGTTAGAGTCGGAGCGTGCGTCTCTAAAGGACGAGATATCGTCTGTAGAGGAACGTATCGAGGACGTCGACAGCCGTATTTCCTCGTCCGAGTCGTCGGTCGAGAGATACGAGAGACGTCTCGAAGACCTCGAGGAGAGACGCGGAGACCTCGAAGACAGCCTCGAAGACGCCCGTGAGAGACTCGACGGCTTAGAGGACACCAAGTCGGAGAAACGCGAGAGGATGGAGGAGATAGACTCACGTATAGACGGCTTCGACGACGAGATTCAGTCCCACGAGTCGCGCATAGAGGAGCTTCAGGAAGAGCTCGCCGACTCCGAGATATCCGATCTCTCCGAGAGAGCCGACCAACTCAGGGACGAGATTGCCGAGATAGAGGACAGGCTACGTGACGTCGACGCCGACCTCAACGAACTCGAACTCGAAAAGGGATACAGAACCGACAGGATAGACGAGTTAGAGGAGAAGATAGAGAGTCTCGACGAGAGCCGTGACGAGAAGGAGTCGCTGATACGTGACCTGAGAGACGAGATAGACGAGCTTGAGGACGAACGCCACGAGAAGGAAAGCCGTATACAGGAGATAGAGGACGAGATAGGCGAGCTACGTCAGACCCTCGAAAGCCTCGAAGACGACCTCGACGAAGCAGTCGAGGAGCGCGACGGGATACGTAGGAAGATCAACGAGGTGGACGAGCGGATAGAGACTCTCAGAACTGAGAAGTCATCACTTGAAGACGAGGCGGACGAACTTGAAGACGAGGTCGACCTCGAAGGCTACGAAGACGACGACATACCGAGCTACTCCGAAATACGGTCGTCAATAGACGAGATAGAGTCCCAGATGGAGGATCTGGAGCCCGTCAACATGCTCGCGATAGACGAGTACGACGAGGTTCGTGAGAGGAAAGACGACCTCACGACCCGGAAGGAGACACTCGAAGACGAGAGGGACGAGATACTCGACAGGATCGATACCTACGACGAACTCAAACACGACAAGTTCAGGGAGGCTTTCGATGAGATAAACTCCGAGTTCGAGGAGGTCTTCAGACGTCTCTCCGACGGAACCGGGGAGCTCGTCCTAGAGGAGCCCGACGAACCTTTCGAGGGAGGCATGACGATAGAGGCAAAGCCCTCCGACAAGCCCGTCAAACGTCTGGAGTCGATGAGTGGGGGCGAGAGATCACTCACGGCTCTCTCGTTCATATTCGCAGTACAGCGGTACACTCCTGCGCCCTTCTACGCCTTTGACGAGGTCGACATGTTCCTCGACGCTCCGAACGCCGACAGGGTAGCCGAGATGATAGACGACATCTCCGACGACACACAGTTCATAGTCGTGAGCCTCAGGACACAGATGGTAGAGAAGGCAGAACGAACCGTCGGGGTCACGATGGAGGGAGACAACGTCTCAAGAGTCACTGGAGTCCGTCTCAACGACGACAGTCAGAATGAAGAGGAAACAGCCCCAGAAGCCGACTGAGACCGACACCGACGGCGAAGGAGACGCCGAGACGTCACAAGACGCGATAGACGAGCCCGTAGACGTCCTCGTGAACCTCGCCGAGGAGGGTGAGATAGATCCGTGGGACATCGACATACCCCGTGTCACCGACAAGTTCCTCGAAAGGATCGACTCCAGCGACCTCATACGAACCGGGAAGGCTCTCCTCTATGCGAGTGTCTTACTCCGTATGAAGAGCGACTACGTCGTCGACGCCGAGGACGAAGACGAGGACGAGGAGAGTCACGACGACGGCGACGAAGAGCCCGCTCTCTTCCACGTAGACTCCTCACACGACGAGAGCGGCTCAGTACCGGGGAACGGGAACGACCCTGTCGACAGCCTCGAAGCCGAGATGGAGAGACGTCTCGAACGGAAGACTACGAGGAGGAACGCACATCCCGAGACACTCGACGAGCTAGTACGTGAGCTGAGGGAGAGGGAGAGGAAACGCGTCTGGAAACAGAGACGTGAGTACGACACTACGTCGCCGTCGTCATCCGCGGCGTACTCGGCTCCCGTGTCATCCGGCGCGCGACCGCGTGAGCCCGGGACGACTCAGGACGCAGTCGAGACAGCACACGAGGACGACATAGAGGATGAGATAGAGAGAGTCTCCGAACGCCTCGCTACCGAGTTCGAGAGACGTGACGAGGTTCTCTTCCGTGAACTCATCGCGGGCGTAAGCTCGAAGTCGAAAGCCATCAACACGTACCTCAGCCTCCTATTCCTCTCCTCACGTGGCGAGGTCAGTCTCGAACAGGACGAGTTCTACGGAGACCTCTGGGTGAAAGACATCGACTGATTTTCACTGGGTTCTGCTGACAGTCTCCTCGAAGGGCTGTACGACGACGAAGCCCGAGCTTCCCTCGAAAGCCATCTGGTAGGTCTCACCCGACGACTGTCCGACAGCGTCGCTCAGGCTCCTGTCTGTGTCTATGCTCGGGGACAGGTTATCGCTCCATGCTACGGTAGCGTCGGGGTCGGTGTTCACCGGCGGCGTCAGAACCAGAGGCTCGCCGTGTGTAGTTATGGCTACGGTTCCCGGTCCCGAGAGGTAGACGTTCGTGAGACCCGCCGCCGACGCGCCGCCGACGCTTCCGATTGTACCTATCTCGTACTCGACTGAGTCCTCGAACGCGAGAACGTCGTTTCCGTTTACTGAGATTGCCTCGTCGGAGTCGAGAGAGAGCGTCTGTATCTTCTTCCCCTGGTCTGCGACGTAGACATGACCCTGTCCCTCGACCTTCATCACCGGCGTTCCCTCGCTCGTGGCTGCCTCCTTCAGGAAACCCGTTATTCCTCCCTCGGCAGACGACTTGCCCGTGAACGACAGGTCTCCCTCGTATGCGACCATAGCTCCGGCTTTCGTCATCACACTCCCGTCGACTTCTATGTCGAGAACCTTCTTGTTCTCAAGCTCGAACTCATCCTCGGTCTCAGTTGTCGAGTTCGACTCGACGAAGCTCTCTAGCTCCATACTTCCCAGTAGGACTCATCGTATAACCAACTTCTGTTAGATCTACCACCACTCGTCAGATGTGGTAATCGATAGGTTTATTATAAACCCGGCTCTAAGTATGGATGTACCAAGTGGCACAGGGCTACTTGATCCCCCAATTCCCCCTAATCCTTTCCGTATTCGCAGTATCATAAACCGTCTCTTATCTCTGAGAGGCGGATCTCTCCCAGGAACGCGAAGTCGAAGCCGACTCTGTGGAGTATTACGAGGTTGACTCCCACGAGGGCTACGGGTATCCAGTTCGAGTAGTAGACGTTGACAGATCCCCAGAGTATCTGGAAGCTAACGAAGTCGTCTAGCATGAAGTCGGTCTCTGAGAGCCTCCGACGTACGCCGTCTGTGTCGAGAGACGTCTCTATCAGAAGAGCCGCGACCGAGCCGCTCAGGAGCCATCCGGCGTAGTTCGAGAGAGGAACACCGTAGAATACGCCCTCGGAGTACTTCCAGACGCCGAGTGAGACAGCCGCGGGGTCGAGGACTCCGTCGATGGCGACGACGAGGGCTACCGTGGCTACGAGTCTGGCGCGGCGTCTCAGACCTAAGAGGAGACTGACCAGATACGCGTTCACGACGAGAGGTATGAAGAAGACTGGCAGAGCCACGGGGAGCCCTCCGAATACGGGACCCAGACTCACGATGTACTCGAAGCTTCCGTACGGGAACCCGGTTCTGAGACCCACGAACTCTACGGCGTAGGTATATACCGTGAGTGCCCCGAGACCGCCTACTGCCTTCCTGTCGATGAGGGGCTCCAAGCCCGAGACGAGGGGAAGTCTCATCACGAGGGTACCGAGGAGTATCAATAGGGGATTGAACCGGAGTACTTCGGGAAGAAGTCCCTCAGCCGATCCCACGAAGGCTAAGGCTCCCATCACGGGAAACACGACCGAGATGACGAACCTGTTCTCCGAGACTACCTCTTCGAGCCTATACATCGGGTAGTCGGAGTAGACCCGCGAGGGTTAAAACCATTCCCACGAGGCTGTTTATGTAAGGGTAGTACCAGTATGCCTCCGAGTCGGTGAGGTTCGAGACGTAGAAAGCCGTGGAGAGTACGGGGTAGACGAGGATCACCCCTCCGAGACGCGAGTTCCAGACGCCGACGGTTACAGCCGACAGAAGCCAGACAGCCGTACAGTAGACGTAGGTTCGGCGTCTCCCGAGAAAGGTCGCGGTCGTCCGTATACCCGCACGTCTGTCGGGCTGTATGTCGGGTATCGCCGAGAAGGTGTGCATAGCCATAGTCCAGAGCCATCCCCCGGCGACGGTCAGAGCGGGGGGATACTCTCCCGCGACGGCGACGTGGCTCACGACGAACGGGAGTATGTAGAGACCGTTCGACAACGAGTCGAGGAAGGGCTTCGTCTTGAACCTCAGAGGCGGTGCGCTGTAACCCACGCTCAGGAAGACGAAGGCTGCCATAACGGGAGATCCGAGAGCCACCGTGAGACCGACTGTTACGAGGAGCGACACACCCACGACTGCGTCGACCCATCTCGACCGTCTGTATACCGACTCCTTGGCTTCTTTCTTCGGGTTCTCCTCATCTATCCCCCTGTCGAAGTAGTCGTTGACACCGTAGAGCATCACGTTCGCGGGTATCAGGAAGTAAAGGACGAGGAAAGCCGGCGTCGGACTGAGGAGGTCGTCTACCGAGTTTCCACCTAAGACGGCACCGAGAACCGCGGGACCCGCGAGATAGAGCCAGAAACGAGGACGCGAGAGCCTGAGAAGGTACCTGAGACCGTCGAATACGTTCCCGGATTCCAGTCCCATTCGGGTCACCCGATGTCGTTCTCGACCTTCTCGGCTACGTGTTCTCCGCTTATGAGACACATCGGCATCCCTATTCCCGGGTTGGTGTACTGACCGACGTAGTAGAGACCCTCCATCTTCTTCGATCTCTGCTTGGGTCTCAGAACCGATGTCTGCCTGAGGGTGTGGGCTATTCCGAGTGCGGTACCGTTGTAGCTGTTGTACCTACTCTGAAACTCCTCGCCCGCGAAGATCCTCTCGTACTCTATGCTGTCTCTGAGTTCGACGCCGGTGTTCTCCTCTATGTCGTCTATGACCGCGTCACGGAACCCCTGCCTCTCGTCGTCTGTCAGGCTGAGTTCGGCGGCTATCGGGACGAGGACGAATATCGCCGACTTGCCCTCGGGCGCGACGGTGTCGTCGGTACGTGTCGGGTTACAGATATAGTAGGCGGGATTCTCGGGAAGAGACGGATCGCCGAATATCGACTCGAAATGCGGATTCCAGTTCTCGGGAAGCACGAGAGAGTGGTGTTCGAGTTCGGGAAGCTCCTTATCGACTCCCAGGTAGACCAGAAAAGCCGACGGCGCGTAAGTCCTTGAGTCCCAGTAGTCGGAGTCGTGGGTCGTGTACTCGTCGGGTAGAAGCTGTGTCTCAGTGTGGGCGTAGTCGGCGTTCGAGACGACGGCGTCACAGTCTATACTTCGGTCTTCGGTATCGACTACGACCTGACCGTCTGAACGGTCTATCGTGGTTACCTCCTCTCCGAGAGAGAAATCGACTCCCTCCTCCTCGGCGAGCTCTCTCAGAGCCTCCATCACCGAGTAGATGCCTCCCTCGGGGTAGTAGACACCCATGTTGAAGTCGACGTGGCTCATGAGGCTGTAGAGAGCCGGAGTGTTGTAAGGTGCTCCGCCGAGGAAGACGAGCGTGTACTGGGTAATCTGCTGTAGCTTCGGGTTCTCGAAGTACTCCTCGACGTGATCCTGCATCTTCTTGAGAAGACTGATACCCCGTGCGTTCCGAAGGACGTCGAGAGAGAGGTAGTCACGTATCCTGTTTCTGTCCTCTAGGACGAACTCGTTCATTCCTATCTCGTAGGTCTCCTCTGACTTCTCAAGGTATCTCCTGAATGCCTCTCCGGCTCCTTCCTCGTAGCTCTCGAAGAGTCTCGCCGCCTCGTCGGGACTCGCTGGAACGTCGACCCGGTCGCCGTCCTTGAAGAATATTCGGTAGTTGGGGTCGAGCCTGTTGAGACTGTAGTACTCCTCCGTCTCACGTCCGAACTTACCGAAGAACCTGTCGAAGACGTCGGGCATCAGGTACCACGACGGTCCCATGTCGAACCTGAAGCCGTCCTCCTCGAAGACAGACGCTCTGCCGCCGACAGAGGCGTTTTTCTCGACCAACTCGACCCTGTATCCCTTCTTCGACAGGAAAGCCGACGCCGAGAGACCGCCTATGCCACCACCCACAACCACAACGTCCGCATCGCTTTCTCTACTCCCGTCTTCGGTCGCCATGCTGTGTATTCGGGAGTCGAATTTAAAAAGCTACTGTGGGCGAACCTACAGATCGACCCGATCGCAGCCTCCGAGTTTCGAGGTATACCACCTAAGTCAGCGAGGGAGTCCCGTCACAAGATCTCCGATCTTGTTGGCACGTCAGACGAAGTCTGACGACCGGGCGGGAATCGCGTAAGCTCCAAGAATCACACAACAACCAACATCCCGACCCACTCCCCAAGTTTTTAGGCTCTGGTGAATCACTAGACTGCGTTGGATTAAGCCACTAATGTAAAGGAGAT
>JAXIOF010000052.1 GCA_034190545.1 Candidatus Afararchaeum irisae
TAGCCTCGATAAGACGCTACTGTCAAGCGGTTTCTAACTTAGCTAAAGACAGATGGTGTGCGCCCATACGGGAAACAAAAGTAAGCGTGGACTACCGTCCGACGTAAAACCAAGGTAATTCCAAATCCGACACTTAGTGTCGGATAGGGATAACAGGGGCTTGGCACTCCTAGTAGATGTCGGCTACAAACCTTAGATTCCCAACCATCCGATTGACGGGAGTAACATAAGAACCTCGGGAATCCCCGTCCTTCAGGGGTGGATGTCAAAATACAGAAGTCTCATCTATATGTGCCAGATGACATGACGGACGAGAAGGAGATCGCCGACTTCGAGTCGGTCTACGCCCTCACATCCAACCTCGGGAGCTTCGACCTCTCTTTTAAGAGGGGGAGAGTAATACTCAGCACGAGACGTCTCGTGATAGTCGGAAACGACGAGAAGAGAGCCGTTCCCCTCCGTAGTATACTCCAGGTCAGGCTTCGTCAGACACCCACGGAGAAGGACGAGGAGGCTGTCCTCGTGAAGTACGGTGACGGGGACAGCAAGGAAGCAGCCGTAGTAAAGTCAAATCCCGACGTGGTTCACAGGTTCTACGAGGTACTCAACAGGCTCCTTCTCAGCGGAAGAGAGGTCTACGTCGAAGACCCCGTCGAGATCGGCGGACGACGTATGGCTACTTCTTGGGAGAGAACCCGTCTACGTATAGAGGACGGTACCGTACTCCTAGAGGACACGACTCGTATAGACCCCGATGAGGTTCAGAGTCTCCGAGTGAAGAAGACGAAGGTGGACTCGATAGACAGTACGGGTAAGTCTCTGACCGTCAGGTATCTCAGGAGGGTAAACGCGGAGGACGAGAGTAGATCAGTGACTACTCGGATATTCCACACTAACGAGCGTTTCGTGAGGCTTCTCTACTACTTCGCGGGCAGAAGATACCACGACGTAGTCGACGATATTAAGACAGTATCCGTCTCGGAGAGACAGGAGAGGATACTCTCGGCTCTCTACTCGGGTCTCACAGCCGAGGAGACTCGTGAGACAGTGGCGAGGACGGTGAAGACAGAAGGAACGGAAGAGGACGACGATGACGATAAAGAAGACACGAGGAGTTTCGGCGAACTCGTGAGTGACCTCAAAGACAAGGATCTCGTGGGGAGGGATGACAGAGGTGTCAGAACTACCATGAAAGGAAACGTATACGTCAATACAGTCTATGACTTCGGTCTCGGCTGACCCGACCTCAGGTATAAGTATCACCGCCGAGTAGTTGAGGTATGTCCTCCGAACTAGCACAACAGAAATGTGAGCCGTGTCAGGGCGGCGTTCCGCCGATGGAAAGCGACGAGATCCACGAGTACCTCGACCAGGTAGGCGACTGGGAGAACGTCGACGACCACCACATACAGAGGAAATTTGAGTTCGACGACTTCCGCGACGCCTTAGAGTTCACGTACGATGTCGGTGAGTTAGCCGAGGAGGAAGGACACCACCCCGACATCTACCTAGAGTACGGAACCGCGGAGGTCAAGTTCTGGACACACAAGATAGACGGTCTCCATGAGGCGGACTTCGTGATGGCGGCGAAGGTCGACGAGATCTACGACGACTACAGTTAGGTCGACGTCCGTGACGTGGGACGTGAGGTGACCTCCTCCTCGCCGTAAACGGCGAGGCTTCCCGAAACCGCACCGCAAGCGT
>JAXIOF010000053.1 GCA_034190545.1 Candidatus Afararchaeum irisae
TCTACCACTTCTTGTTCCTCTTCCTCTATTAACTCGGCTGCACCCTCCTCTACACTTTTGTCCTTAGGTGTGATTTCAGGGATTGTTTCCAGAAATGTACTAAATGGTTGGATACGGTGCCGAGTCCCTATTTTCATCTGCGGAACCCGCACCTTTTGGACACGCTTGACTTCATCCAACTGATCGTCTTCAAACTCAACTGGCCTCAACCGGTCCGCGGTATTTTGAGAAAACTGAGGAACACCTGCCAGACCAGCTTCTGACTCGGCGAGAATGGTTTCCGTTATGTCACCGGCCTTTAGTCTAAGCGTGGATTGTGTCTGGATTTGCGGTATTTGAACTGATTTTCCTCCTGCCGGTAGCTCCCTAATAAGATCAGTCGAATCTAACTTCGAATCCAGTTCTATTGTGATCTGTGGGACATCAAGTTGCTCTTCATCTTTTCCTTGGATGGCTTCGCCATCTGATTCCAGTCTTTCGGGTGAAGCAAGGGTGTTGTCTGTCTCTGTTGTATCACCTGATACAGATCTATTTTCTTTATCATCCCGCCGGTATTCTTGCTCTTCCCGATTACCCGTTATCTCTTGTTTGTCGTCCGTTTGTTTCTGCTTGGAATCATCGCCGGTCATAGCTTCTCCACCTCTAGCGAACTCTGATTGATGTGTAATTCATATTCAATTCGATTCAGTAGGAACAGTCCTGGAGAGAGTTCATCTAAAACCCGTAGAAGTGAGAGGTTGCGTTCCTCAGTTCCAGATGACCGGTTCCCACTTGTACTGTATCCATTGTAATTTAACTGATCGAGTCTGACACCGGAAATCCGGTATTCGGCTTTAGTATTATCTCCTTTCTTACCGGGGTACTTCTCGTCATTTCCAACGAGCTTAAGTCTGGTTTCTTCACCAGACAGTTCAAAATTAAGTCTGTCCGGGGTGTTCCATCCGATATTATCCAGCTTGTCGTGGGCTTCTTCTAAGAACTCTTTCTTGAAGTTTGGAACATCTGGGAAAGCCAGTCGGAGTGATTCACGGACCTCGCCATCGAACGCATCCCATACCAATTGACAGAATTCGACTAGCCGGTCACCTATCGAATTATCCCGATAATCGTACACCGTGTACTGTTGTTCCCGCTCCTCAACGTTTTCACCGGTCTCGTCGATGTCCGGAACGAACACTGGCTCCAAGCCTAACGTACCCTCAAGCCACTCCCACTGCTTTCGATCCTTCAGCTTCGGATAAGCGACTGATAGATACCGGTTTGTAGTCTTTGGAAGCGTCCACACGAATAGCGCCCGCTCATTATAATTCGGTAGAAGGTTCTGTAGTTTGTAAAGAAAATCACTCAGGAGCTTAGTGAATTTCTCTTGATCTGATAGTAGGTCGTAGAAATCATACTCAGCTTCTACCTCTTGATCGTAGATCATATCGTTCTCCTGGGCCTGTTGAATTACTTTTTCGGCCTCTTCCACTGCTTTGGCCACAAATTTAGCGAAAGGTGTGTCGTCGACAACTACTTTCGTTGACGGAGATATATCCTGGCGTTGCTTTTCGACTACATCCTTCAGGTCTGTAAACTGGAGGCCAAGCAACTCCTTGTAGAGTTTCGCTAAGCTTCTTTCACGATACCCTCCATTCTCATTAACTCCTCCGAGCAGGACTTGGGTGTAGTCCCACTGTTCCTGTAGCTCGTCGAAGGGCATCCCATCACATTTCCTCACGAGTTCCTGTCTGAACGCGTGCAGGGCTTTAGCTTCCTCAGCAAAGCCCCTCATTCGGTTTTTGAAATAAGGACTCCACCGTCCCTCGTCCGTATAATCAAACTCGGTGGCTTTGAGGCTTTGAGGCATATCTTCCAGTAGAACGTTAACGGATTTACGCTCTTCTGTAGTAGTGAATACTTATTTCTGAAAGGAGCTAATAGTTGGATTCAAGATGGTCAGCAGAGAGAGCGTTGATGAGGTCTTTCTGCCTGATAAAGAGGACTGTTTAGAATATCTCCGTAATCAGCGATGGTCAGAGGAGATAACGTGTCCGCACGTTTCGTGGCGTCTCAAAACACCATTATACAGGGTCGCTCATCTGTAGCAGTGAATACTTGCCGTTATTTTAGCTATACTTGACTATTCAGTCTGGCAGATCTATTCATCGACTTTCGCTAGGTATTCGCATCTACACATGAGCGTTCCACTAAATCAAATTTCGGAGATGCTGTATGAGCGTTATCTTTTTTCTCTAAGTATACTGGGGATCTCACCTAAGCGACTGTCTTGCTCTATCGTATTAAGTACAAGATCCATATCTGTATTGAGTTCATAAATATAGTATGAACCCCCCTGTCTACCGATATTTTTCTTCTCTCGGTTAAGGATCCCTTGGAGTGAAAGCTGTGATAGGTGATCGTGTATACGGCGCTTACTTAGAGTATCAGCATCTGCTTTATTTGCTATCTTCTTGTATCTCGGGTAAACATCGGCATTACGGACAGGTACTTCTCCCTTAATATCGAAGTCTAATATAGAAAGAAGAGTCAGCTTAGCATGGGTGGTTAAGTTTTCAATCCCTTCTTCTATTCTATCTTTTTCTCTTTCTTTCTGCGCCTTTCTAACATATTCTTCAGTCACTGAGTCATCTTCATTTCTACGAGCTATATCTCCTGCTTTATTGAGAAGCTCAAGAGCTTGACGAGCACTACCAGAATCTCTAGCTGCTAAGGCAGCACAGAGAGGTATGACGTCTTCATTAAGAACATCATCGTAGAAAGCTTTCTCTGCCCTTTTAGAGAGTATAGATTTGAGCTCATTAGCATCGTATGGAGGAAAATGAATCTCTTCTTCAGCGAGAGTGTCCCGAACTTTTGCGGAAAGATTTTCTCTAAACTCAAGGTCGTTTGAAATGCCTATTACTCCTATATTGCTGCTTTCGACGTATCCTTTAGCAACTGCTCTAGGGAGTCCGTACAGGATTTTATCGTTCTCGCCGATATTATCAATTTCATCGAGAACAATTAGGACAGTGCCTTCCTGTCTATCGATTTCTTCATACATCAGGTTAAACACTTTCTGTTCAGGATAGCCAGTTTCACTAATTCGTTCTTTGTCCTCACGGAGTTCGTTAGTTATCTCTACTGCAACTTGATACGAAGAAGTCAGATTTTCACAGGAGATATGAGCCGTAGAAATATCTATTTCGTATTTGTCCGCATCTTCTTTTAGATTCTGGAGAATATGTTTGGTGACTTCACTTTTTCCTACCCCCGTTTTACCATAAGCAAATATATTCTTGGGAGGGTCACCGTTCATCACAGGCTGGAGAATATCAACATACTCAGAGATCTCCTCGTCTCTTTCTTCGATGTCTTCCGGCTCATAGTCTTCTCGAAGTGGGGTCTCAGTACGGAAAATCGATTCGTCCGGCTCAAAGAGTCCCATACCTACTAGAGAAAGATTATCATACATAAAACCACCCCCTTCAAGTGTTTCAAGTGTTTCAAATGTTTTACTTCTTTAAATACTCCCACACCCCACTGTTTCAAGTGTTCCTAGCTTAAAACAACACCCTCAACTAGTTAGTTAGTTATTAAAAACAAAATATTTAATATAATACAATACATCTATTAGGTTTATGGGTAACTGAGACTTATTTTCAGTATTCTAGTATAGTGTCTAAATAGTATACGGATAGAATACCCCTAGTTATCCAGAACAGTTGAAACGATGGGGTGGGGGAGTCTTTGATTTGCTGAACTAACCAACATTTTCGGAGAATTGTCTAGAGATGTTGGTTAGCTAGGGGGAGAAATACACTCCAAAGCGGGTGTGGTAGTCGTTGGTGTTAAGCTGAGTCACCTGACTCAGGTTAACAGGGGCGGCTCTACTCGAACAGGTCTTCGAGAGCCTCGTCTATGAGATCGTCGACGTCTATAC
>JAXIOF010000054.1 GCA_034190545.1 Candidatus Afararchaeum irisae
GAGTGTCAGGATAGACAAGACAGGTGATCCCATAAAGGGTCTCAAGGGCTCCGACATAGTCAAGGCTATCGGGAGAGGATTTCCGCCCGAGTCGGCGCTCAAGCTACTCGAAAACGAGATGATGGTCTTCGAGACCATCGACCTCAAGAAAGCCACCGGAAGCGACTCCGAACGCAGGTCACAGAAGGGGCGTCTCATAGGCAGGAACGGCAAGACACGTGAGCTAATGGAGGATCTCACGGGTGCTGAGGTACGTATCTACGGGAACACCTTCGGAGTTATAGGTACGCATGAACAGGTCGACATGGCGATGACCGCGGCGGAGATGATACTCGACGGAGCACCCCACGGCACTGTCTACTCGTTCTTAGAGGAGAAACGCCGCGAGCTAAAGAGAAACGCCATAGAGTACTACGAGAGGTGAGGTGGATGGACACCGACGCCGAGTCACAGTCAGAGTCACAGTCACAGTCTCAGCCGAAGACTGACTGGAATCCGACACGCAGAGACGACGCCGAGGAGATAGTCGAGACTGTCTTAGAGGGGGAGTACGTCGGCTTCGACAGGGAGCCATCGACGGCGACGTGTAACATACACGAGGACGGCGTAGGGGACGTCGACGAGTACGAAGAGCTTCAGATACTCGTCAACATAGACGGCTACGGCACGACTTACATAGAGTCGCGGTGTTCTGACTGCCGCCTCGATGAGATAGACGAGAGCCATCTCAACGGTTCGGGTATACAGGCTCTCGTGACGGGAACCCTCGTCGGAAAGCCCAACGTTCCGATAGCTGAACAGGACTGGGACAGGGACTTCGACCTCGAACGTTACGTCAGCATGAAGCCGTGGCTCACCGAGCCTTCTAACGCCGCATTACATCTAGAAGACGTCGAGGTCGACGATATCTCGCCCGCCGAAGACGGATTCGACTTATCCGAGGTCGGGGTCTGAGGATTCTCGCTCGGGTACCGGAACCAGAAGACTCACCCTGCTTCCCGTATCTGTGTCGTCTATCTCTATGTTCCCACCGACCATTCTGAGTATCCAGTAGACGAACCAGAGCCCGAGACCGCTTCCGTGTAGAAGGCTAGTCTCCTCGCCGTTTCTGAGAACCTCCT
>JAXIOF010000055.1 GCA_034190545.1 Candidatus Afararchaeum irisae
TATGAGGAAGTTTTCGAGAGCTTCCTCGAAAAAGGCAGAGAGTAGTTGATTCATTCTGTCTTCCTCGATACCCCCACGGTTGTACTTTCTACGGAAAGCGGATGTCGTCTCTATTACTGAGAGTGAAGTGATTATAACCTGTGACTCTTTGTCATCGATCATCTCATCGACTTTTTCGGAGCCGTCCTCCTCGTAATACCTCTTGACTAGAGCGGATGTATCGAAGAAAAGATATCTCATGCCTGAAACTACAGTCTCTCCTCACGACCTTCGTCGACTATCTCTGAGAGGCTCTTTCCTTCAATCCCTTTCCTTAGCTCCTCTGTCTCGGATTCAGTTCTGTGTTCCTCGACGAACTCCCTCATGCTGTTCCTCAAGCCCATTGTCTTTGATTTGTTGAGTAGCTGTTCGCCCAAGAACTCAGTCTTATCAGAGGTTTTGCTCATTCTACCGACTATTCGTGGTTTGATCTTAAAACAGTTCGCCCGGCTGGCTCAGACGATCAGTAGCTGACGAAACCCATGTTATTTCTCCGTGTCGATGTACTCCCTCAGAACCACTGTAGCGTAGCTACCCTTCGGAAGCGCGAATCTGAACTCGATGTCGTCTTCGAAAGTCTCGTATTCGATATCGGTCGAGACGAGAACCGCACGTCTCGTGCCCTCCGAACCGTAGCCGTCGTCCCTGTCGAAGTCCTCCTTTTCGAGAGTATACTCTTCGAGAACCCTCGTCTCTATTTCGCCCTGTACGCCGCCGCTGAGTTCGGTCTCGGAGCCAACGAGAGGCACGGTCACGAAGGCGCGCCCCCTCTCGACGTGTCGGTTTACGGTCTCGACGTTAGACTCGGTGACTTTTTGGAGACTGTCTGTGTCGGGGACTCGGACGCCGTCTATCTCGTCGCCCGCGAAACAGACGACGTCACCGACGTACGCCTCGTCGAATCCCATACCCTCGTCGTACCTCTCCCTGAGTATTACGTTGAATAGACGTGACTGGACGGCGTTGACGAAGAGACGCCGGAGGTTACTCGGTAGCGATTCGAGTGCTTCCTCGTACGAGTCGCCCTCGACGACTGCGTGGATCATCGCCCTCTCGTAGCCGAGGTAGTTGGGGAAGTAGTCGAGTGCCTCCTTGAAATTGAGGTTCTCCTTGAGACGCCGACGTGCTTCCCTCGTCCTCTCGGGCTCGTCGGGGTACGGCTCGGCGACGTACTCAAGCACAGCCGACTCGTAGTCGTCACGGAGTATGTGTTCGCCGACCTTGTGTGTCACGGGACGTTTCGAGCCGAATCTCTGGACTCCGAAGAGGTTGGGTACGCCGCCGAAGTCGTCTATCTCTCCGTCTATGGCATCGAGGTTCTCGGGATTCTCGGGGTCGCGTAGCCTGATCTCGAAACGGTTGCCCTTGAGGTCGCCGAGCGAGATGTAACGGTTCGACCGTCCGAGGTACTCTATCTCCGCGCCGTCGCCGTCAAGTGAGACAGTCTCGACCTCGTCGCGCGAGACGTCCTTCACAGTCATAAACTGAGTCGTGACGGCGTTCTTGTCCTTAGTCCCCGCCCAAGAGACACGTTCCCTGCTTACTCCGAGCGCGTTCGAGAGGTCACGCGCGAAGCCGTGTGTCTCGTAGCCCGTGAGACGTACCTCGACGACTGCGTACTCCCCCTCACTGTTGTCGGAGTAGTCGAATCCCGAGACCTCGTCTACGACGAAGTCCTCGGGCTGAGTCTTTATCTCGCCGCCGACACCCGGTGTAGACGAGACGTACCAGTTGAGTCCGAGGTCTGTCTCAGTGTTAGTATCGTCAGTGTCAGTATTAGTATCAGAAGACATAGTTATCTACTCCGTACTGCGTACTATTTCGACGTAAGCCTTCTTGACATCCTCCCCGCCCTGAAAGGGCGAGGATTCCACTGGTGGGATTTCAGGCTGCTCCTGAGTCCCCAGCGGCAAGTTTCCCAACGCGGCGGTTGGTACTCCGGTCTGTGCGCTCCTCGTTGGGACTTTCGTGAGGGTATGGTTTCCCCGACCATCGGTGGTCGTCCCACTTGAGGCACACGGGCCGTGCCATCGACCCAACTGCGCTACCTGTCTCGCGCTCCAGAAACACCCGACTCGCTTTCAGGTCGGCGTGTCCTGAAAAGCCACATTCATCACACCGGAACAAATCACCGTCGCGGTGTGTGTTCTCGCTACTGCCGCACTCTGGGCAGGTCTGTGTTGTGAACGCTTCAGACTGTTCAACGACGGTGATCCCGTATTCCTCGCACACATGATTCAGTCGGTCGATAAGCCGGCTGAACGCCCAGAAATTGTGTGTTTTCGTATTGACCTCCACTGACCAATGGGTATCCAGTACGTCAGTGAGATCACCGACGTAGACGGTTGCGACACCCATCTCATACAGTCGTTCAACCAGATCACGGAGCAATCCATCTTGTGCATGGTTGCGTCGATCAGTACGCCGTTGATACAGGCGTTCAATTTGGTTGCTCGTTCGCCGTTGGTCGTCTAACAGCGATTGCAGGTGTGCGATCCGTTCGGTTGTTTCACGGAACCGCTCAAATAGCTCACGACCTTCATACAGGAATTGCTGGCCGGTCGTCGTCGTGCAAGCGACGAGGTTGTTTGCGCCTACGTCCAGTGCAGCCGATTCCTCGGCTAGTGGTGAATCCTGTCGGGAATCAGGGACGGTGACAGGTTGAATTGCTCTGAACGTATCGCTCACTACGTCGTACACGATTTCTAACTGGCCTTGCTCTCCCTGCCATTTCGGTTTTCCGGCAACCTCTAACCGAATACGGCTCGTCACGTCATGGCGGTCTTCAAGTTCACCGCCAATCGGGATTTCAAGCCGGGAGCGTTCACCCCACCGGAGGGTGTACTGGTCGTTTCTAATGTAGGTACGAAGCTCGCGTCCGTCCTCTTCGTTACCCCAGTATCCCGGCGGGTGCGGTTTCTCGTCAACCTCACCAGCTTCGTATTTCTCATTCAGCGTGAGAAATGACTTCCATGCCCGCCTGTTCTTGCGGGGGATCTGCTGTGCCGTTGAGCTACTGAGAACGTCTTTGTAGCGGTCGCTTGGATTCGACGCATGAAAGACGTACTCGCCGTCAAAGAAGGATTGTCGCCGGTTGTAGGTGATCTCGTTCCAGAGCGCGGCAGACGCATCCAACAAGTCGAGTAGAGCCGCCCGCTGGGCATCGGTTTGCGGCTTGATCTCGAACTCGTTGGTGCGCTTCATCGCTACTGTATCAATGGTACCGAAGCAACTAATAGTTTGGGTTTGTAGTGGGTTAATATGGGTAGCAACAAGGCGTATGCAGAGTTCGATAACGAGGAACAGTATGAACGACTGAAAGAGATCAAGCAGAAACACGGGTTGACGTGGAAGGGGCTACTCCTACAGGGTGCCAGACGAATGGAAGGCGAGGACGCGATCTAGGCGTTGGAAATCCGGCTGTAGCATGAGAACGTGGTTGTGTCACTGCTCATGTCGGCTTCATCCCCGCCCTGAAGGGCGAGGCTTTCGCCTCGTATTTCCGTAATCGAGTTAGGATAGAGTTTCTGTGTCGTCCCCGCCAAGAAGACCTGACTCACGTAGCTCTCGTGTGCCTTTCTTGGAGACGTAGACGTTCTTGTTATTAACACTGACCTCACCGTCATCGACGAACTCCCTGAGAAGACCCGCAAGCTCGTTCAGGTACTCTCTCGGACGTTCTTCACGTATTCCTACTCCTCTGCCCCGTGCTTCGCCCCTCGAATGGGCTCTGTTGAAGAGGTAGATACGTACGAAGTCGTGTTTGACTTGGGTTCGGTCGGTGTCGAGATACTCCGGGAGTGTGATGGAGCCGTGGGCTTTCGTGCCGACCGGCGCGCCCAGACAGCTCAGAACGCGTCCGAGGAGAGTCGCGTCGTCGGGTACTGCCTCGTCGGCTTTCGCCTCGCGTTTTACGGTATCGAATCCGAGTCCCAGACTCTCGAATACCGACTCGATCACCTTTCTCTCTTCGGAGCCCTCGACTGAGAAGGTGGCTTTGTACTGCGACTTAGTTATACTGCCGCCGCTGAAGATCCACGCAGTCAGTCTGTTGAGACATCGGAAGTTCGAGTCGTCGTAGTCGAGGTCGAGCCAGCCGTGCTCGCGCGCCGTCTCTATTCCCCTGAGAACGTCGGGCTTGCCGCCCTCGATCCACGTACGTATACGGCTACGTGGAACCCCCTCCATACGCGAGGATACCGCACTCGACTTGAGACCCGTCTTCCTGTGAATGTCGATCGCCTCCCTGTACTGGTCTACGAAGTCGTACGGCGACGAGTAGGTCTCGGCGAGATCCTCCTCGGTGACGAGAGGCTCGGCGTCTCTCCGGCTGTCGGATCGCATCTCTGTCTCAGCATAGGCTCGGAGTACATATCAAGCTTTGCGAGGAACATATCCGTGTGAACAGAGGTGGACTCACACCAACATTTTATATAGGATTGGTTCGTATGGCACAGATATGGCACAAAAGAACAGGAAGAGGACGGACGACGCTGTGTCGCCGGTTATAGGCGTGATACTCATGGTTGCCATAACCGTGATACTCGCGGCTGTGATCGGTACCTTCGTGCTAGGTCTAGGTGGACAGGTACAGCAGAACGCTCAGGCTGGCGTGTCGTTTAATCAGAATAACGACAGCAGCGTAACGGTCACTCTTAATTCGATACAGAGAGCCGACGCTATATATATTCAAGCTCCAAATGGTAGTGTTCCTGGAAACTGGACATCTGTATCTCAGAGTGACGTAGGTACTTCTAAGACGGTAACTAGCCTCGGTTCTGGAGACAGAATTACTGTTGTAGGGGAGTACCAAGGCAGTAGAAATACAATAACCTCGTACACAGTCAAGTAACTACCCCGCCGCACCTTATTTTTCGAGTCGAATACACACGCCGACACCCACTCAGCCGTCAGTCTATTCCGAAGAAGACCTAAAGAAGCCTCAGATCGCCTGTCACCCTATCGACCTCGTCGTCTTCGGCGGGTCCGACTCCGAGTGCCGTCAGAGTTCCGGGCTCTATCTGTGTGTGTCCCGCGTCGCGTATGAGAGAAGTCGGAAGCCCCATCGACTCCGCCTCACGTTTGAGTTCGAGAAGATCAGACTCCGAGTCGGCTTCTAAGACGACCTTCTTCATCCCCGTCGACTTCCAGTCGGTCTGTGCGTCTTCCGAAGCCTTCTCGTACGCCTGAAGCGAGGCGTGGGCGACCTGTGACGCCGTCTTGCCGTCCCCCATTCCGAGGTCAGTCCTGACGACTATAGACTGTTTCATGGACTCTCTACGTGTCGGTCTCCAAGAAACCCTGTGGAACGTAGTCGGGACAGACCATCTCCTTCTCGACCCTCGTCTCGGCTTCGTGTTTTTCGCAGTAGACCTGTGTCTCGCCGTGGCGTTTCCGGAAGTCGACGTGGGCGCAGTTGCCACAGTAATGCTGTCCCACAGAGTCGTACGCCTCGCCTTCGAGTCCCGTCTCGTCGAAGCTGACGAGTTCGACCTCGTCGCCGTCGTCCGACTTCTCGATCCGATCCTTCCTGACCGTGTGTTCACGTAACTCCTCTATCGAGTCTATGTCTCTCACGAGAACCTCGTCGAGTCCGGCGTACTCTATCTCGCCGAGATCTTCGGAGTCACCGTCTTCGTCGTCTTCGGCACCCTCGTCTATGCGGTCCGACTTCTGTGTTTTCTCCCTGAGTTCGTCTACATCTACATCTACGTCTATCTCGTCGGGGTCGTCGGTCATCGTGGCTCTGTCACCTCCTCAGGATCGACAGTCTCTGAGACAGAGACATCGGCGTCGTAGTCAGCGTCAGCGTCTAACCCCTCGTCTCCCAGCCGTCTCGCTAGCTCCTCGGCGTTTTCGAGGAAGGCTCTCTTAGCCCTCTTCGCGGTACGTGAAGGCTCTTCGAGGCTGAAGACCGTCGAGCCGTCGTTGGCGGCGTTCCTTATGTCCTGGCTCTTGGGTATGTATGACGGCGCTATCCTGTCGGGGTACTCGTCCTCGAACGCTTCGAGGTACTCGTCGGCGAGTCGTGTCTGGCGGTTGACCTTGTTGGGGACGACCATCTTGAGATCGACACCGACCTCGAAGCTGTCGTCTATCTTTGCGAGGTCGTTACGTAGAGCCGCCGCCTGGCTAGCCTCGAAGACACCCATCTCGACGGGAGCCACGACGTTCTTCGCCGCCCAGAGACCGTTGTACGAGACATTATTCGTTATTCCGGGGAGGTCTATCACGACGAAGTCGTATCCTCGCGGGTCGATGTACGACGACAGAAACGAGTCGAGACGCGAGTACCTCTCGACGGGGTCGTCTATGCTTCCGAGCTCTGTGTCGAGCGAGTCGAGTCCGGGATGTGCGGGGATTATGTCAGGACCTTCCTCGGTCTCGTATATCAGACCCTCGACGGCTTCGTCACCCAGTTTTCTCGCGATTATCTCCCACTCATCCTGAAAGACTGTGCTTATGTTGGGCCAGTCGTCCTCGTTCTCGATACTCTCCTCGACCCTGTCCCAGAGACCGAAATGCTTGACGAGGTCGCCCTGCTTTCCCGCGAGGTCGATCAGGAGGACATCGTTGCCTTTCTCTGCGAGTCCCACGCCGATATGCGCTGACACGGTCGTCTTACCTGTGCCCCCCTTGTCGAGAAACGTCGCAACACGGAGAGGTGGCTTCATATACCTATGTTAACGCGGTCTCGTATAAGCCTTTGTCAGACATCAGACATCAGACACGAGATGGCAACTTAGAATAAGTCAGACCCACAATCCAACAGCGATGCACGACCTCGTCGTAGTCGGAGGAGGACCCGCGGGCTCGACTCTCGCGCGTGAGTCTGCCGAGAGGGGTCTAGACGTCGTACTTCTCGAAAAGGGAGAGATAGGTCTGCCTCTCGCTTGTTCGGGACATCTCTCCGACGAGATCTGGGACTTTCTCCCCGAGTCGGCGCGGTCGCTGGTCGAGAACGAGATACGTGGCGCGCGGTTCCACGTCGGCGACTCGACCTACAGGTTCTACTCCGACTCGACAGTCTCGTACGCCTTAGACAGGGTTGAGATGGACAGGCTCCTCGCACGTGAGGCGGAGAAGGCAGGCGCGACAGTTCTGGAGAGACACGAGGCTACGAGTCTGAGCGTTGACACCTCGACAGTCGAGGTCTCTACCCACGACGATGTCTTCGAGTCACGTCTCGTCGCTGGATGTGACGGACCCTTCTCGACAGTCAGGGAGTCGCTTGGATTCGACGACCCCGGCGAGATACTCCACGGCTTTCTCGGATTCACGGACGAGGACGGCACGGATGACTTCGTCGACGTCTACCTCGATGTCCCGGGTTTCTTCGGATGGAGGATACCGAGGGGCGACTCAGTCGAGTACGGCGCGGCTTCGCGCTCCGACGTACGTGAGAAGTTCGAGACGTACGTCGCCCCTGACGCCGATCTCAGAGACGTGTGTGGTGGAGGAATACCACTCGTCCCGCCGTCTGAGACAGCCGATCCCGAGAGACGCGCCTTTCTGGTCGGTGACGCCGCCGCACAGGTCAAGCCATTCACGGGCGGTGGGATAGTATACGGAATGACCGCCGCGGGGATCGGAGCCGAGGTCATCGATCCTGAGAGACCCGAGACTCTCGCCGAGTATGAGACACGGTGGAGAGACGAACTCGGGCGCGATATTCTCCTCGGCAGGCTCATAAGGAGATTCTACGATCTTCCTGCCTTCGTGCAGAGGAAAGTCCTGGGACTCTTCGAGGGAGAGATATACGTCGACATGGACCGTCCAACATCTCTGTTTAACAGACGTACGGCACGACGTGTACTCGGAAACCTAACGTCTTCTGAGTCTCTGAGTCAGTATAGCAAACTTTGATAACCCACCGACTCAATAACGGGGTATGGTAAAAGCATACGTTCTGATAGAGTGCGAGACGGGATCGATACAGTCGATAGTCGATGACATACGGGGGATAGACGCCGTCACCGACGCTACTGCGGTCACGGGAGAGTACGACATAATCACTGAGCTTGAGGTCGATCAGGTAGACCAGATACTCAAGACGGTCGCAGGACGTATACACGAGCTTCCGGGCGTCGAGGACACGACGACGTGTATATCGACTTAGAATAAGAATAAAAAGACAGTATTCGGGCGTGGCTGGAGAAAGATACTGATACGACGTGAGCACCTCAGAATCCGACACAGAGACAGAGACGGACTCCGACCCTGACCCCGACTCCGGAGAGGAGAGGGTGACTGACAGCCTCGTGGACGTCCTACGGACGGGGAGGTCTCTGGCTGTCGTCTGCCACGACAATCCTGACCCCGACTGTATAGCGAGCGCGCTGAGTCTCCGAAGGATAGCCGAGGAGGAAGAGCTCGATGTCATCGAGATACTCTACGGAGGTGACATCTCTCACCAGCAGAACCGCGCCTTCGTCAACCTCCTCGGCATAGAGATGCAGCATCTCTCGGAGTCGGACGTCGACGCGTACGACCTAGTCGCCTTCGTCGATCACTCAGTTCCGGGAGCCAACAACTCGGTTCCCGAGGAGGTCGATGTCGACATAGTCATAGACCACCATCCCCTCGACGACGAGGTCGAAGCGAGGTACGTAGACAGGAGAACCGAGTACGGCGCGACGACGACTCTTCTCGTCGAGTACCTCCGTGAGCTCGGAATAGAGCCCGATACCGACCTCGCGACGGCTCTTCTGTTTGCGATAAGGAGAGAGACACTCAACTTCCTCCGTGACACGACGCCGAAGGAGTACGACGCCGCGCGTTATCTCCATCCCCTCGCCGACAAGACCATGTTGAGGGAGATGGTACAGCCCGCTTTCACGCCCGCGACACTCGACACTATAGGCGAGGCGATACGTAACCGTGAGGTTCGGGCATCGGCTCTAATCTCGGGGGTCGGACGTACGACCGAGAGGGACGCTCTTCCTCAGTGTGCCGACTACCTCATGAACCTCGAAGGCGTCGCCACTGTCGTCGTCTTCGGAATCGTCAACGACGACATACATATAAGTGCGAGGTCGAACGACTCACGCATAAACCTCGACGACGTGATGAGGGAGGCTTTCGGTGACGTCGGAAGCGCGGGAGGACACCATGACATGGCTGGCGCGCAGATACCCCTCGGAATCTTCTCCGACCTCGCCGACTCCGAGGAGTACGTCGACCTCGCGTCGGAGATAATCGAGAGACGTTTCTTCGATGCTATGAACCTGTCCGCGACTACCTCGAACGGAAACGGGGAGTGATGAAAGCGTATCCAGATCCCAGCGGGCTCGAAGTCTGGGAGGCCGCGACTACCTCGAACGGAAACGGGGAGTGATGAAAGAGGGGATACGTGTCCTCGGGGTCGCAGAGAGCTATACCCCGGGGTCGGACGAGTCGGTTCTCGGTGGCGTTGTAATGAGAGGCGACGGACGTCTCGACGGCTTCGTCTTCGGCTCTTCTCTGGTAGGCGGAACAGATGTCACCGACTCAGTGATAGATATGTACGACAGACTCGACAGGGACGACATACACGCCGTGATGGTCGGAGGTATCGCCGTCTCGTGGTACAACGTCGTCGACCTGAGACGTATAGAGGACGAAACGGGAGTTCCGGCTCTGAGCGTGAGCTTCGAGGAGGGCGGCGACCTCACCGACTCGATCCGTGACGAGTTCGAGGGCGAGGAAGCCGACGAAAGGGTCGAGGTCTACGAGAGACAGCCCGAGAGACGGCGGGTAGAGGTCGAGACGGAGAACACGACGACAGACGTCTTCGTGAGATCGGTAGGTATAGACGAGGAGAAAGCAGACTCGGTAGTAAGGATGTTGACGACACACGGGAAGAGACCCGAGCCTGTCAGGATAGGACGTCTCGTGGCGCGCGCAGCCGACGCCTGGGAAGGAACGGACGGAGACGGGGAGACGGAGGATACATGACATGAGCCACGAGTACACTGTCGAGAACTGTGAGAGATGTGACGCACTCGTCGAGTCACGTTCACGTATAGTCGACGGCGTCGGAGCCGGAGAGTCGGGAGTCGTCTTCGTGGGTGAGGCTCCGGGTGAGCAGGAGGACGAGGAGGGCGAGCCCTTCGTAGGCAGGAGCGGCGAGATACTCACCCGGAAGCTCGAAGATCTGGGGGTCGAACGCGACGAGGTACGTATAACCAACACCGTGAGATGCAGACCACCCGACAACCGCGACCCGTATAAGTCGGAGATCGAGAACTGTTCGGAGTACCTCGACGACGAGATACGGTTCTACGACCCCGACGTGATCTGTAGCCTCGGACGTGTCCCTACTTCGAGACTCGTCGGCGAGAACGTGACTATGAGAGACGTGATAGGATCGTCCATGGAGACAGAGATCGGCGACGAGACCTACACGCTCGTGCCGTGTTACCACCCCGCGGCTATGCTCTACGACTCGTCAAAGGAAGAAGACATAGACGAGACTCTCGAAGTCGTCTTCTCTCTCGCTCAGACTAATTAATTTAGATTTGTGGAAGCTCGCAAATCTGTGATTTCTGAACGGGGACTCCACCTGCTCAAGTTGAAGCTGATTAGGTCGAACAGACCAAAAATTAAATATTAACAAACTAAGACAGTATATCTATGAAAGAGATACACTACTATATCTTAGCCGGTGTTTTGAGTTTTGTGGGCGGATCTCTTGTATTACTAACAGGTTTTGACATGCGGATTTTCGGCTCTCACACGTTATTGGTTTCACAACTGATGATAAGCAGTGGAATAGTGTTGTTAGGAAGAAAAAGCGACGATGAAGGAGTATCGGTACTTCCCAATCGGTAATTGAGAGTAAAAGATAAAGCGTTACTCTGATT
>JAXIOF010000056.1 GCA_034190545.1 Candidatus Afararchaeum irisae
AGCCTCGATAAGACGCTATTGTCAAGCGGTTTCTAACTTAGCTAAAGACAGATGACAAGGAGTCTAAGGACGCGAAGGTTCCTGAAGACCGAGTCCGCGACATACTCGAGAAGCTCGAGACTTACGAGTACGCGTCTCGAGAGCACGTGATAATATCGCTGATATGGCACGGTGCTCTACGTATCGGCTCGATACGTGCTCTTGACGTTGACGACTTCGATCCCGACGAGCCGTGTCTACAGATAAGACACCGTCCTGAGACAGATACTCCTCTTAAGAATGCCGACAGTGCTGAGAGGGATCTGGCTCTTGGTGATTATTACGCCCAGGTGGTAGAGGACTACATCGAGGAGAACCGTCACAATGTCACGGACGACTACGGAAGAGAGCCGCTTATAACCAGTAGAGAAGGTAGGCTGACGAAGACTCCGTACAGGACGGTGGCTTACAAGGTGTCGATTCCGTGTTGGACGGGCGACTGTCCTCATGGGAAGGAGAGGGCGACGTGTGACTGGACGAGGAGGGATAAGCTGAGTCACTGTCCTAGTTCGAGGTCTCCTCATGATTTCCGTCGGTCGTCTATCAGTTATCACCTGAAGGAGAATATTCCTCCGGAGGTGGTGTCGGAGCGTGTTGATGCTACTCTTGACGTGATCGATGAGCACTACGATAAGAGAAACGAGCGTGAGAAGATGAGGACGCGAAAGGAGTTTATGAGCCTATGAAATGGAACAAATCGAGTCATGGAAGTGGTATAGTCACGCCCCCCGCCGGTCCAAAACCTATGTTTTGGAGCATTCGAGAAACGTAGTTTCTCGATACGGTCCAAGCAAATTTTTACGGATTCTTCGGGAACACAAAACCACCAGACAGCGACGGGTCTACCCCCCGAAAATACCTTCCCGTGAAAGGGAGTTCAAATAATACAGGGACTGAATATGAGTAAATAAGACAAAAGACTCTATACACTTATGCCAGAGACAGAGAATCTACTCCCCCACTTCTATAACATAGACGTTCTCCTCGTACGGCTCTCCTTCTATCTCGGTTTCGTTGGTGTCGTCTTTCTTGAATCCGAGACTCTGGTAGAAGGCGTTTCCGACCTTGTTGTCGGCGAGGACGAATACCTTGAGACGTTCGACTCCGAGATCCGAGAGCCTCTCACGTGTCTCGTGTAGGAGACGTGTTCCTATACCCTCTCTTCTGTGTCTGGGATCGACGTAGAGACGTAGGAGATCGGCTTCGTCGCCGTTGACGACAGCGTGTGAGAAGCCGCCTATCTCGTCTCCGTCGTCGTAGACTAGGAAGGACGAGTCGGGCATACGTATCGCGTCCTCCAGGGTTTCGGTCGAGTACCAGTCGTCGACAGTCTCGTCTATCTCTTCCTTGCCGAGTATGTCGGCGTAGGTGTCCTCCCACGACCTGTGGGCGACCTCCTGTACCTCGTCTATGTCTTCCCTCTCGGCTTCACGTATAGCGTTTCCCATGGGTATAACTGATCGCGGCGCGGTTTAAGTCTTCCCTCGGTTATCATCTGTCCCCTTCCGTCATATTCTTTCGACGTCCTCGCTCCCGCACTGGGGGCATTTGACGAGCTTGTTGGGATTCGCTTGGAAGCGGTGTCCACAGACCTGACACTCGAAGTAGACCTTGTCCTGATCGACTCTTCTCATACTTCCGTCGTATGGGACTCTACTCTTAAAATACTTCCTCCGACTTGCTCACCGGTTCAGAACCGGATCACGCAGTGACTCGACCTCAGACATCACCGCGTCTATCTTCTCCTCGTCTACGTCGTTGATCTCGAACGCCTCCTTGAGATGCGTCGCTATGATGTCGAACTCCCTGTCGCCGATACCCATTCCCTCGTGTGCCTCACGCATGTCGTCGCCCGTGTACTCTACGGGACCACCCGCAACCGAACTGATGAACTTAGCCTGGTGTGCCCTCTGTCTCTCCATGTCTGTGTCCTCAAAGTAGACGTTGACTCTGTCGTCCTCCATCACAAGGTCGTAGAAGTCGTCGACTACCGTCTGTATGGCTTCCTTTCCACCGGCTTTGGTGAATCGCCATACGCAGCTTGATTTACTGTTTTACGGCATGTTTGA
>JAXIOF010000057.1 GCA_034190545.1 Candidatus Afararchaeum irisae
GCGTTCATCTGCGGTCGCGGTGCGGTATCAGTACCGAACTTCGTGAGGTACTGAAAATTCATATATAGACTCTATCATACAACACTCATTATGGAAGATCTGTCTTCTGATAAGATCAGCTTCCTACTGAGATCCGATAACCGTATCCGTATTCTTCGCGCCCTCTCGGAAGAGAGCCTATCACTTCGCGAACTGATGGATCAACTCGACTGTCCGAGAACTACGTTGCAGGGAAATCTCAACAAGCTGGCTGAAAGAGATTGGGTGAAGAAGGTCTCAGGAGAGTACGAAATAACTCCAGAGGGTTATGTGGTTCTAAGCGGTTTTATCGATCTAAATGACTGTTTCAAAGCTTCTGAAACTCTAAAGCCTTTTTTGAAACACATACCGACTGATAGACTCGATGAGATACATCTAAGTAATCTAACGGGTTCGAGGATCATTCTACCTCAGGAGGGAAGACCCCACGCACCTGTTAGAAGATTCAAACAGATTATTGAGACGACAGACAGAGTACATGCTTTCACACCCGTCGTGCTCCCGGCTTATGTAGATGTCTTTCATAGACGTATAATGGAAGGTATGAAAGCCGATCTTATATTTGAAAAGGATGTGGTAGATAGTTTGGTGTCTATGGATAGAGAAGGGAAGATAACAGATATACTTGAGGAAGAAAATACAAATATACTCGTAACAGATCACGAGATAGAGTACGGACTCGGTATAGCTGATAATACTTTGGTTCTGAAGTCATACGGAAGCACCCAGATGCCACGTTGCCTCGTGGAAAATAAGTCGGGACAGGGAGTTCAGTGGGCTAGAAACGTATATAGGAATTATGAACGCGAATCTGAAGAGCTCGGTTTCATGGTATAGCCAACACCGTACAGTATTCGCCGCCATGCTTTTACATCTGCGAGCATAATACCTTATTTGGTGGTTCTATGAAAACCATAACCGCAGATAAACTCGAAGAGATGAAGGAAAGCGGCGAGGAGTTCGTCCTCATCGACGTGCTCGGGGAAGACCATTTCGAGGAGGAGCATATACCGGGTGCCCTAAACATACCCCTCGAACGAATAGCGAGCGAAGCACTTTCGAGGTTCGACAAGGACGAGAAGATAGTCGTCTACTGTGCCGATGACGAGTGTTCGGCGAGTCCGAGGGCGGCTGAGAAGCTCGAAGACCTCGGATTCGAGAACGTGATCGACTTCGAGGCGGGTGTAGACGGATGGAAGAAGTCAGGGCGCGAGGTAGAGTCGGGGATGAAGACCGAAGTGTGAGCCGTAACTGTCTCTCTTACGTGTTTTGTGTTTTGTTCCGTATCAGACCCAGTCGACCACGCTGTTTATATTTAGGGACGTGAAGCCGTCGAGGTACGCACGAGTGTGTGAGTCCCTGTCAGGACGTGTCCGGAAGACGACAGCCGGCTTGTGACTCAGAGACGGCTTAGATTCGACCACGGATTCCCAGTCGTCGTCACCGAAGTTCGAACAGTCGACAAAGAGGACTGCGTCGTGGTCTCTTAGCTGTCCACTCGATTTCGCGTCTACTGTCTCGTGTACAGCCTCGACGGGGCAGTTCGCCGACCGTCTGTCGGGAGGAAGTGGACGCGTGACCTCGATCAGAAGAGGGTCGTCTCGAACTCCATCCGAACTTTCGGCGGCGAAGTCGAGGCTGTGTCCCGTGTCGACGCCTATCTCGGGAGTGATCTCGTAGCCCGCCTCGTCGAGTATCCGCGCAGCGGTGAACTCTGACATCGCCGACGCCATCCTCGTGAGGTCGAGTTCGGAGCTAGTTCCGACCTTAGTCGACATCTCGTATCTGTAGTCGTCGAGAATACCCGTCGAGAGGAACTCCTCGTAGAACGACGCCGCGTCATCGTGTGTTGCGTCGGGAAATCCCGCGGCGTTTTCACGGAAGAAGTCGGGTACGGTCTTCCTGCCGTCCTTCGAGAGGAGAACCGGAAGGAAGAACCACGAGAGGTAGGGATACGACGAAACCCACGGCATACGTTCCTCGATTTCGCCGAGGAGTTCTCTCTGTGCTCCCCTCGAGATACCGTACGGTACAGCATCGTGCCCAAATCTGTACTTGTCGGTCTCCCAGAGTACCTCGGGAGTCTGAGTATTTCCGAGCCAGTAACCCTCTCTCGCGTCGTTCTTCCAAGCGAAGAGGGCTATGTCGCCGTTGTCCATCTCGAACCTGCACGACGAGTAGGCTTCGGGGACGTCGAAGCCGCCTGTTATACGTGCTCCTATCTTAGAGTCGAGAGGCTTGAGAAGCGACTCCTCGACCCGTTTTCGGCTCCAGTTTTGTCTCGAACGTCTGAAACGCAGAGGACCTGCCACTACTTGAGTTATGTCGCCGAGGTGCTTAGGTCTTCTGCCCCTCTTCCTCTTCCTGTGAGACGAGGAGACCCAGATACGACGTGGTTATCGAGTCCCCGGGATCGAGTCCGACTTCCCCTAAGACGTCTTTGACTCCGTCACGTGCGTCGTCTAGGCTCTCCTCGTCGGCTTCTGTCTCGACTTCGACGAACTCCCCGACACCGTCTACGTCGTCGAGAAGGACGTGGTAGCCGTCGACTTCATAGACCTCTCTTTCTTTTCTGACAGTCTCGAACTCCTCGAAGCCGAGCGAGGTGAGTACGGAGTCCATCGTGTCGTCATCACCGACTTCAAGTTCGAACTCCTCACGTGACTTCGTCTGGGTGTCGAGCTTAGGACCCTTGTAGGTCAGACGTGTCTCGCCGTCGAACCTTCTTATGCGTAACGCCTCGTCAGTCTCTGCGAAGTCCCTGTGGGGTGCCGAGTAGTAGGTATCGACCTGAGTCTTCGAACCGTGTCTCTCGGCTCCCATCTCTTCGAGTCTCTGTCTGACCTCGTCTATGTCGGCACGTACCTTGACCTCGACTTCTATCATAGTCGAGAGTGGCGTGACTGAGGCTTACAGCTTACGGTGGCTGTCTCACTCAAGGGCTATGGGAAGAAAGACACCGACGACGAATACGGAGACGAACGCGAGGAGGATCCCTATACCTATCATATCGGTGAGAAGTACGTCCTCCCAGTCGGGAAGTCCTCCGAGGACGGCGTTTCCGGCTGTCTCTCCGACGGCTCCTACCACGAACATGCCGATACCTCCCAAAAAACCCGATCTTTGCAGTGTGTGCGTAGTCTATTCTCGCACCCGATGCCATGTCTAACGACGCAGAACGCCACCTATTATTAGCTTCGGTCTCACGGTCTCAGACGGAGTCCTCTGAGAAGCTGTCCTGGCATTCACAGAGAGTCTGCGATCAGACTCGCTACAGAGACTGTGTCGAGACCCGACTTGAGCGTGTCAGTAGTTACGACCTCTTCTACGCCCGCGGAGTAGAGTCTCAGGACGGCGTTTCTGGCGAAGACTGGATGGACACACGCCGCGTAGACCTTCTCGGCACCCTGTTCTTCGAGAAGCTCGACGGCGGTACTCATAGTGCCACCCGTGGCTACCATGTCGTCGACTATCACGACTTCTCTCCCTTCGACAGAGAGCTCCTTGGGCTGTATCTCGACCTCGTCGCCCGAGATACGTGTCTTCTCTAGGTAGTCGACCTCACCACCGAGAACAGACTGTGCCGACTCGGCGAGTTCTATCGCGCCGGCATCGGGCGAGAGGACGATTGGAGAGTCCGACTCGACGGTGTCTTCCAGCTTTTCTCCGAGAACCGACACTGCATCAAGGTTTTGGGTCTCAGCGTCGAACCAGTCGAGTACAGAAGGCTCGTGTACGTTGACCGTGGTGACCGAGTCGACACCGTCCGAGACTGCACGTCCGAGTGCCCTCGCGGTGACAGGCTCGCCCTCCTCGAACTTCTTGTCCTGTCTCGCATATCCCATGTACGGCATCACTACGTCTACTCTCTCGGCGTCGGAGCACGCGTCTATGGTCTGAAGGAGCTCTATATACGTCTCGTCAGTAGGTGTACTCGCGACTACTACGGCTCTACTGTCCTCTATACCCGGGACTCTCACGAGACTCTCGCCGTCAGGGAACCTCTCGTACTCGACTTCTACGAGATCGTCTCCCGACTCGTGGGCGACACGTGCGGCGAGTGCCTGTGACTCCGAACCTGCTACTATCATTAGATACCAAATCGTGAGAGCCGGCTTTAAGCATCACGGTATCCGGTGTCGCTTTCTCAGACACCAATCTCCATCTCGACCCTGTCGCCCGACGACAGACCGAACTCGTCGCTCCCACTTCCGTGGTTGACGCTGATCTCGAAGTTGCCGTGGCTTCCGACAGTACAGACGGGCTCTCCCTCGTCGACTCCGGCGTATGTTCTCTCGAACGCAACACGACGTCCGTCGACCTCGATGTAAGAGCCGTATCCCACCTCTTCGACCATCTCGTCGCCGTCGAGGTTAGTGACTACGTTTCCGAAGCTGTCGACGTAGACGACCTCGGCGGTAGTACTGCCGTCCTCAAGCCTCGCAGTCTCCCAGTCGAGGTCTACGTAGCCGTCTATCTCGTTCTCATCTGCGAACTCGAACTCTCCCTCAGCGACCTCGGCAGCCGCAGGCGCGAAGACGTCTCTTCCGTGGAAGGTGTTTGACTCGGTTTTGGCGTCCTCGTAGACGTAGTCGTAGACTGTCGGCTCGCCGAGACGTCTCATCGCTCTCAGAAGGACGCCGTTGTCGGGACCTACGAAGTACTGACCTCCCGACTCGCCGACGACGGCGCGTCTGTCGGTTCCGACTCCGGGATCGACTACGACACAGTGGACGGTTCCATCGGGGAAGTAGGCTGCTACATTTGAGAGTATGAAAGACGCCGCACGCACGTCCTGGGGAGGTACCGAGTGGTAGATGTCTACGAGACGTGTACCTGCGTCGGTGCGTGACGACAGAACGCCTTTCATCGCCGAGACGTAGAAGTCGTCGAAGTCCGTGAGGAGCGTGACCACGTCGGTGTCTGTCATCGGAGTCGTTTGGTCTTCGGGAGCCAAAAGGCTTGACTTTGTGGCTGCGCGAGTCGTAGTATGGCAAGTCTCACGGAGATAGGCGAGTCTCTCGAAGATCTTCTGGAGAACGACGACTGGGCGGGGATCGATGCCTCGGTCAACGGGATACAGGTCGAGAACTCGGGAGAGGTAGAGAAGGCGGCGTTTGCGGTCGACGCATGTGTAGAGACTATCGACGAAGCGGCTTCGAGGGACGCCGACCTGCTCGTCGTCCACCACGGGATAGTCTGGGGAAGCATAGAGAGACTCACGGGACAGAGCTACGACAGGTTCAGAAGACTCGTCGAGAACGACATCGCCCTCTACGTCTCACATCTACCACTCGATGCCCACGGGGAGATCGGAAACAACGCAGTCCTTATACGCGAACTCGGAGGCTCTCCCGACGAGGGATTCGGGGAAATAGGAGGACGCGATGTGGGTTACGTCGGCGAACTCGACGAATCAGTGGGATTCGAGGCGTTCGTCGATAGGGTCAAGTCTGTTACGGGATTCGACCCCGACGTACTCGGATTCGGAGACGACGAGGTCGAGAGGGTCGCCGTCCTCACGGGTGCAGGAGGCGGACATATAGACGAGGCGGCGGATGTCGACGCAGACGTCTTCGTCTCGGGCGAGCCCAAACACAGAGCCTACCACGACGCCAAGGAACACGGAGTCAACGCCGTCTTCGCGGGACATTACCACACTGAGACATTCGGTGTGCGCGAGCTACAGAGAGTAGTCGAGGAAGAGTTCGGAGTCGCCACGACGTTTATAGACGCTCCGACCTCGGTCTGAACCACCCTTCCTTTATATCTTAGCGGTCATAGAAAGACCGAGGCCGATGACGAGACTCAGGACTGAACAGGAGGATGATGAACCCTATGAGTGCCGAGGCCTCATCTCCTATATAGGAAATTAGTTGGATTTTGCTATAGTTTAACGGAATTTCTTTGGATAATTATCGATATTAAAGCTGTTTTTGTATCTTGGCTGATAGGGGTGGTTTCTGTTGTTGTGGCTGTGGATTGGAGTGGTAGAACGTAATGAGGTAAGGGGGTTCAGTACTGTTTTGGGGGGCTGCTTGCTTCCCATTTCGTCTTATCTTCTCTTGAGTGAGGAAAAGTCAGGGTACAGTGTTTAGTCGTTTGCAGTCTAAGTCCTGTTTCACAGTCGAAAGAGGAGAAGCAAGATGTCTTAGAGCGGCTTAAACAGCTTGATGATGAAGGAGTCCTGGATAAGCTGGAGGATTTAGGAGAGGTTCAGTCCTCTAATGTCCGATGAGTATATAAAATTCGGTCATTAATGTTGACCGTGGTCATAATGACAGACCAAACATCGCCCGGTGTCATACTTCCTATCCCACTCGGTGAAGAACGAGTGTTCCGCAACCAAGCGATGGAAGACATAACAGAACTCCTATACAGAAACCCACACGAAGAATTTGGCGTCCGACAACTTCGGGGTATCACAGAACACGGAGCACAGACAACGGATACAGCGATAAAACTCCTTGAACAGGTCGACCTCATCCAAACCAGGAGAGAGGGGAACCAGAAGCTTATCAGCATCAACAGAGACCGGATACACAAACCCGATGACCCCATCCTAGAAATACCACAAGAAGAATTCAGAACCCCTGTGAACACCTTCGTGGATAAAGTAGAGAACGATCAAAAGGACAACTTAGTCGGTGTTCTCCTGTTCGGTAGCGTGGCACGAGGTGAGGGCGATAGAGCCAGTGACATCGACCTACAGGTGATCGTGGAGGAAGATCTACTGGAATCACGGAGAAGCATCCATGACATCAGACAGGAAGTCGAAGAGACGAGGTTCGGAGGAAACCGTTACGAACTACAGGTTCTGGTAGAATCGGTAGACACCGCCGAGGATTACGGAGACAAACTTCACGAGATCTTCTCAGAAGCCATAACGCTCTACCAGACAGACAAACTGGACGAACTACGAAAGGTGATTCTGGATGGATAACAGCCATATTGAAGACAAGTTAGATGAGGTTCAGGAGCTCTTCGACAAGAGACCTGAAGAAATAGAAACAGGTTTGCACGTCGACGGTGCTGAGATGCTCCAGTTACGGAAGGCATGTAGACTGCTGGAAGCAGCCAGACATCTGAAACAGGAGAACGGCTACTACACCGTTGTCATAGAGGCTTCTTTCGCAGCGATAGAGAGGACGATCCAGTTCTACTTGGTAGACAACAACTTTCTGGACCCGGAGGAATACGTCGACCACCGAGAAGTCTATGAGAGAGGTAGCAGAGCAGGACTATACAGCGACGAGTTCAAACAGAAGCTGATAGGTCTCTGGAGAGAAAACCGTTCACGCTCATACTACCGAGAAGGCGTAGGCAGCAGAAAAAGAGCCGACAAGATGCTTGAACTCGCAGAAGGAGTACATAGCCACGTGACTCAGTTAGCCGGCAAAAGCCATGAGTGTATCTGCAACACGGCTTGACTACAAACATTTACTACGTGACTACCAAGTACTGCTGTATGAACTGTTTTGCCAGAAGGATTGGAGAAGCTGAAGAACTCTTGGAAAAGGTAAAGTCCTGGAGCGAGGAAGAGATCGAGGAGTTAACTAAGCTTTACAGGGAAAAAGCAAGGGAATACAGGGGTCTTCTGCCAGACCACTGGTCTTTTTCCACTGTTTCTTATCTTCTTCTGACATAGTAGCTTCGACCTCTTTTTTGGCAGGAGACGAGCGGGTTTGTGCCCTCAGCCTCGCACATCAAATAACTACGCCTTAGCCTTTTTATTACCTACGCAAACACCGAAAATATGGTTGCCGAGGTCTCATCTTTCCATGTCTCACTGATTAGTAGACATTATCTCTATCACGTCGCGGTGATCTAATACTGTGTCGGCTCCTACCTGTCGGTCGTTACGGCAGTCGATTCCGTGTAGGAATCCCTCTCCTATGTCCGAATGTAGATGGTAGGCGAACTCCTCGGCTGTGGCGTCCCCGGGTAGGAGGAAGCAGTCTCGGAAGGGACCTTTGGTCCAGTCTCCCGAGGCAGAGCCGGGGAAGACCGCCTTGAGTTCGAGGACGTCGAAGACTGCGGTTTCGAGTGATCTCTGTACACCCGTGCCGCCGTACTCGTCGACGAACTCACGTATCTGTTCGAGACCTTCCCTCTTCTTCTCGGGGAGCTCAGCCGTGATCTCGAAGGAGTCGTCGCCGGGTATGTACTCGACTGAGTTCTGTTCCTTCGCGTTCTTGAGTGCCTTCTCGGCGTGTGCGGAGACAGGGACGAAGTCGAGATGTTCGTACTCGGGATCGTCGGTAATCTCGTCCCAGTTTTCCTGTGCCTCGGGTGTGTCCATCTTGTTCGCAGCTATCACGATCGGCTTTGTCCTCTCACGTATCTCACGTGCGACTGTCTTCCTGTCGTCCTCGTCCCACGACAGCGGATCGACTTCGAGACCCACTGATAGTACCGCCTGCTTGATCCCCGCCGCCGAGATTCCGAAAGCCGAGAGCTGTTCGGCGAGTACCTCCTCGGGATCGGGATTCGACATCTTCTGGCTCTCGTACCTCTCGATGCCCTTCTCAAGTATGTCGAGGTACCACGCGTCGAGCTCTTCTTCGAGGAAGTCGATGTCTTGCCTCGGGTCGTGACCCTCTGTGGCTTCGCCCTCGGGATCTGTCTTACCCGAGAAGTCGACGACGTGTATCAGAACGTCAGTCTCGTTGAGATCGGTGAGGAACTGGTTTCCGAGACCCTTTCCCTCGTGTGCCCCGGGGACGAGACCCGCTATGTCGACGAGTTTCACGGGGACAAAACGCGTGCCATCCTCACACTTCCCGACCGAGGGCTGACACTCCTCGTCGAACTCGGGGGCGGCACAGTCGGTGCGGACGTAAGCCTCGCCTATGCTCGGGTCTATCGTCGTGAAGGGATACGCGCCCTCGGGGACGTCGTTCATCGTCGCGGCGTTGAAGAAGGTCGACTTGCCGACTGAGGGCTTGCCGACTAATCCGATTCTGTAGCTCATTAGGTACTCAGAGGTTCCGCGCGCCTAAACAGATTTCTACATGACTGCGTCTATGCTATGTGGTGTCTTCACAGTCCAGAGTCCTCCAACGAGCCACAGATGAAAATAAGTTCTTAGCTTGGTTTTCTCAGCTTTCCTGCTTGAAGAGGTAGAGCGCAGCGCCGATGAAGATTACCTGAGAGAGTTTATCTGGAACGGCAAATGGTATATTATGCATTCCTCCTCTTACCCACATGACTATCTGAATGACTGTAAGTAATGCTGCGACAAGGTAGAGGTAACGGTTCCAGTAGCGGGTCATGAACCAAGCTATTCCTATATAGTAGCCAATACCTGCCGTCAGGAAGAGCATCCCCATTGTCTGGCTGAAATCCATGACACCGGGAGCCAGAACAAGGTGTATAGAGCCAGATATAAACGCGGTTACTACGGCAACCCATTCGAGGATATTTATCTCGTCGATACGTAATGCCGGCTGCGACTGGCTTGCCTGTGCCATATAAATGAATTCATTAGACTTCCTACATATAAATGTGGTCGGGATTCTAGAAATGTACCACACGATAGCCATCATATCCTTGACATATTTCTGCCTTTCCGAAATAAAAGCGAAGTTCGAGATTGGCACGTGCTCGCCAAAGGCTTCGTAGCACAGACGGAGTCTGAAGCCCTACTGGCGGTGCAGGCAGGTGAATCCGATGGGATGGGATGTAGCTGAGACTGGGGGCGTGAATACGAAGACGGCGGTATCCACAGTCGCCTCAGCAGATACGTGTATACGTGGTTCCGACTTTACTTTTCGGCAAACTATTCTACAAAAGAGGTAAAAATTACAGACGTGACTCTATCACGTGTCGGCAGTCATCGACTACCTCGTCGACGGGTCTCTCGGCGTCGACTACCACGAATCTATCCTCGTCGGAGGCTATATCGATGTAGTTCTCCCTGACTTTCTCTAGAAACTCGGTCTTTTCATACTTCGCAGTCGCGTGGGTTCTCTCGATAGCTGTCTCGGGGTCTATGTCGAGAAGCAGCGTGAGATCGGGGTAGACTGTCCAGGCGTCGTGTACCGACCGTATCCATTCGAGAGGCGACTCGACCTCGTCTTCGAGCGAGACCGCCTGATACGCTCGCCGAGAGTCGATATACCTGTCCGAGATCACCAGACTTCCTTCTTCGAGACTGGGGTCAATCACTCTGTCGACGTGTTGGGCGTGGTCAGCCACGAAGAGGAAGAACTCAGCCATAGAGGAAAGATCCCTCTCTCCCTCGACCGACTCGGTGACAGCCTCTCCCATCCACGAGTCGGTAGGTTCGCGAGTGAAGACGGCGTCGGAAAAGACCTCGTCGAGACGTTCAACTACGGTCGACTTACCCGCGCCGTCTATTCCTTCAAGGGTCACGAGCATGGATAAGGATTGAAGGTGTCTCTAATCGCGTTTACGGTATCTTTCCCGGTCTTCCGTGTCCGTGTCTGTGTCTGTGTAGCTACCGTCCTCAGTCGACGCTTCCTTCCACTCACCTATTCCGGCTGGGTCGAGATGTATATGTACGTCTCCGACGGAGTCTATCTCCTTGAGACTCCTGTAGATCTCCGACTCTATGTCGTGTGCCTCTCTCAGACTGTGGTCTGCGTCTATCTCGACGTGTGTCTCGACCTCTATCTTCGACCCGACGTAATGTGCCGTGAAGTCGTGTATTCCCCTGACCTCGGGATGGCTTCTCACCGTCTCCCCAATCCGTTCCTGTTCTTCCTCAGGCGGTGCTCTCCCCGCGAGGTAGTCTATGTTCTCACGCGATATCTCGACCCCCTGACGTACGACGAATATGCTTACTATACCTCCGACTACGGGGTCGAGAACCGGGAAGCCCGCCCAGATTCCTGCGACCCCGATGAGTGCGACGCCCGAGGTATATATGTCGTTGAGGCAGTCCTTCGCGAGGGCATCGAGACTCGGCGATCCGATCCTCTCGGCTATACGTCTCGTGTACCAGAAGGCGAAACCCATGTCAGCGACCGAGAAGACGAGACCCGCGACTAGCAACGGACTGAAAGACGAGTCGACGCCGCCGAGTATCTTGTGGACGTTGTCATAGAGTAGCAAGCCGCCGAGTACGACTATCACACCGCCGACGAAGAGTGCGGTGAGTGGCTCTACGCGCTCGTGACCGTGGGGATGGCTCTCGTCTGGCTCCACGAATGAGAGACGTCCCCAGACTAAGACGACGAGGCTAGCTGCGAGGTCGGCGACGGAGTGAGCCGCATCAGCGACGAGTGCCATACTCCCGAAGAAGAGTCCGACGCTACCTTCGACGGCTATCTTGACGAGGTTAGCCCCCACGTTGAGGTACGACGCCCTCATGAAGTCGGACTCGTCGCTCTGGACGCCGCCGTCGGTCTGGCTCATAATGAGAAGGTAGAGTCTCTTGTGTAATCCGTCTTGCGTTAGGCTACTCGACCCTGCGCCCCGACCCCTTCCATCCCTTTATTCCACCTTTGAGACTCACGGCGTCGTAGCCCTTCTTCGACAGACTCCTCGCCGCGCCCGCGCTCCTCATACCCGACCTGCAGTAGACCACGACTCCCTCTTTCTCCGTGTCTCTCAAGCCGTCGGCTAACTCGTCGATCTCTCGCATCGAGACTGTCTCGTCGGTGCCTGGAATCTGTTCGTCAGATCTCCCACGTACGTCTACGACGTAGTAGTCGTCCGACTCGACCATCTCCTCTGCGTCGTTGGGGTCTGCGGTCTCGTACTCCTGGAGACCGAGGAGTTCGAGTAGCTTGGCTACTAAGACCATTACCATTTCTCTCTACTCCGCCTGTCTGACCTGTTCACGGCAGCCTTCGAGCTTGTCGTGGCGCGGCGGCGAGTAGAGGTTTGCCTTGTCTTCGTAGACGTAGTCGGCGAAGTCGTCGACGTCCTCGACGCTGAACCAGTAGTTGCCCGACGACGCCCTCTCTATGTGTCCCGTCTCGAAGTCGGGCTCTATTAGATCCTGTATAGTCGTCGTAAGACGGTGGGAAGGTGTCGAGAACGAGACACCGAGGCTCTTCGTCGACTTCTTGTAACAGATAGTGCCACACGACTCTAAGAGACCTCTGAGAGAAACCTTCTCGTAGCCGTCGTCTACGAAGCTCTTGAGCCTCTCGATGTCGTCGTGGAAGTCGGCGTCTGTTTTCGCCGAGACTTCGTAGACGCGTTCCTCGCCCTCGACGTCCCTGTGGGCGTTCTCGCGCTCCCTCGTAACTGGATCGGCTTCGCCGCCGAGTATATCGGCTAGCTTCTCGGCAGTCTCCCTGTGTTTTACCTCGAACTCTATCTCACCGTCTTCGACGCCGCGGCTTCCGACTGCATATCCCCATGCGTATGCGTACTCTGCTGTGTCGTCTTCGATCTGGACACTCATACCTCAGACTGATTCCGAGACGACTTAATATTTAGTAAGTCCTCCCGCCTCAACGTATATCCTGTCTGCGGCTGGGACACAGTCGCGTATCAGGGACTCGACCTCGTCGACGGCGGTCTCTATCTCGGAGGTCTCCATCGAGTCACGGAACTCGACCTCGACAGCGACGAGAACTTCGTCGGCTCCCAGGTACATCGTCCTGAGGTCGGCGACACCGACGACGTCATCGTGTGTCTCTATGGCTCCGAGTATCTCGTCCCTCTCCGACGGCGTGACCCCCTCACCGACTATGAGACCTCTGTTCTCCCATGCGAGGACGGCAGCGAATCCCATGAGTAAGAGTCCTATGAGTATGCTCGAAGCCGCGTCGTAGAAGACGTTCTGTGTCACCTCGGTTAGGTAGACGCCCGCGATAGCCACGAGTATTCCGAGTATCGCTAAGGTGTCCTCCGTGAGTGCTGTGATGAGAGCCGCGTCCTTACTGTTCGTGTAAGCCGTCCAGAACGAGTCGTAGCCTTTCTCCTCCATCTCCTTCCTGAAGCCGTCGTAGGCGTTCTTGAGGGAGTACGCCTCGAAGACGAGAGCGAGTCCGAGTAGGACGTAGTTGATGAGGACTTCTGACTCGTGGTAAGACTCGCCGAGTCGGTGGATGCCCTCGGTCAGAGACGAGTATCCCGCTATTCCGAAGAGTATGACAGAGACGACGAAGGCATAGAAGTACTGTTCCTTGCCCCTGCCGAAAGGGTACTCGGGCGACGTCCCCTTCTCACTCATACGTATTCCGAGAAGTAAGAGAACCTGGTTTCCGGTGTCGCTCACCGAGTGGTACGCCTCCGAGAGCATGCTCGAACTTCCCGTAACCGTCCACGCGCCGAACTTCGCGACGGCTATCAGGAAGTTGGCTACAAGGGCTGCGTATACTACTTTCTTTGTGGATGCCACATTCACGTGTCTCCGAACCAACCCAAAACGTTTTCGAATCCCCGAGTACAGTAGGGTTATACGAAACCTCAACCACGCGGGGACGGACACAGAGACATGATACAGCCCATACTTGAGACAGCCGTGACAGCCGTCTGGCTGATGCTACCCGCCTACATACCCAACAACGCCGCCGTTATCTTCGGAGGCGGACGCCGGATAGACGCAGGTAAGGAGTGGGGTGGCAGACGCATACTCGGGGACGGAAAGACATGGAGAGGCTCCGTAGGCGGCTTCGTCTCGGGACTCGTGGTCGCTCTCGTTCTGAACCTCGTCTCAGCCTCCGGGGTTCCGGAGTTCAGCATCGGGGCGGCTGTCACACTCCCACTCGGAGCCGTCTTAGGGGACATAGGAGCTAGCTTCGTCAAGAGACGTCTCGGACGCGAGAGAGGCGAGTCTTTCCCCCTCCTCGACCAGCTAGACTTCGTTGCCGGAGCGTGGGGGCTGACAGCAGTCTTCGACACCGACTGGTTCCTGAGGCTCTTCACAGCCGAGATCATCATAGCAGTTCTTATAATTACCCCCCTTCTCCATCTTACGGTAAACGTAGTCGGTTACAAGATAGGAGTCAAGAACGAACCATGGTAAACGACACAGACATAGACACAGACACGACGGACGGGAAGAAGAGTCTAGTAGAAGCACTCCGCGAGTCGGAGGCGGTTCTCTACGGCGAGTTCGAGCTTTCGAGCGGGAGGACGAGCGACTACTACATAGACAAGTACGTCTTCGAGACAGATCCCGAGGTACTCGACCTCGTCGGAGAGGAGATCGCACGTAAACTCGGAGAGATGGGGGCGAGCAAGATAGCGGGCGTCGCACTTGGAGCGGTGCCCCTCGCCGCCGTAGCGAGTGTAAAGTCGGGCCTTCCGTACGTCATAGCGAGGAAGAAGGCTAAGGAGTACGGCACCTCGAACCAGATAGAGGGAGACCTCGAAGACGGCGAGGAGGTCGTCGTAGTCGAGGACATAGTCACGACTGGTGGGAGTGCTATAGACGCAGTCGAGACTCTCCGAGACGCGGGTGCCGAGGTCAACGATGTCGTCGTAGTCGTCGACAGACAGGAGGGTGGAAAGGAGGAGATCGAGTCACACGGTCTTAGACTACACTCACTCCTCACCGCCGACGACATACTCGAAGCCGGGGACTAGATAGAGGATGACGGGTAAATTCGAGACCGTACGTCGTATAGTCGATGACGACGACGAGATAGAGGGCTACCTCGAGGCGCAGAACACGACAGCGGTCAAACGCCTCGGCTACAACGACCACGGCAGGAAACACATCGGCATAGTCCAGGAGAGGGCACTCGAACTCCTCGAACTCCTCGCGGGTGACTCGAACCACGACGGGGTCGGCTTAGGCGTCGAAGAACACAAGAAAGGGCTCGGATACGAGGACGCGAAGGTCGTAGTCTACCTCGCCGCTACGCTCCACGACGTTGGACACGTCGTCCACCGTGACAGACATCCCTACTACTCCGTCGATCTCGCCGACGGGATAGTCGACAGGATACTCGGGGAAGCTGACGTCTACACCGAGAAGCAGAAGATAGCGGTAAAGGGCGACGTCCTCCACGCGATACTCTGCCACCACACAGAGGAGTCGCCCCTGACGGCTGAGGCGGGTATAGTCAGGGTCGCAGACGCTCTCGACATGGAGATGGGGAGGTCACGTCTGCCGTACGAGAAGGGGAGACGAGGTATCGACACCGTGTCGTCTCAGGCTGTGAAGGAGGTACGTCTTCTCGACGGAAGAGACGAACACGGCGTTCCCGTGTTGATAGAGATCGACCTTCGAAACTCCGCGGGGATATACCAGGTCGACTCACTCCTGAGGTCAAAAGTCGAGGACAGCGGGATCAAGAACCAGATACGTATAGTAGCAGTAAACGAAGGCGACGACATAGTCGGAAAGATAGAGTTCTAAGAGAACGACTAACACCAGAGACAAGACAGATGATACTCTCAGACCGCGACATACGTAAGAGACTCGAAGAAGGCGATCTATCCATAGAGCCGCTCGAAGATCCCGACCTTCAGATACAGCCAGCGAGCGTCGACATGCGCCTCGGGAACGAGTTCCTCGAGTTCCAGCGCTCGAACATACCGTGTATACATCCCCAGAGCGAGGAGGAGACCGACGCCTACACGCGGAGGAAGGTCGTCGAAGACGGCGATTCGTACATACTCCATCCGGGTGACTTCGTTCTCGGGACGACCTACGAGAGGGTCGAGATACCCGACGACCTCGTCGCACGTGTTGAGGGACGTTCGAGTCTGGGGAGGCTTGCAGTCGTAGTACACGCCTCGCTACCTTACGACGAGGAGGTGTTCATCTGGACACCCGATGACGGGTTCGGATTCCACGAGATAGGCGAAGTCGTCGAAGACGAGAAAGAAGCACGCGCGGTCTCGTTCGACCCCGAGAATCTGAGGGTCAGTACCCACGAGATCACCGACTACATAACCAACCCCAGAAAGGACATATACCGCGTGAGACTTGAATCCGGACGTGAGGTCAGGGTAACAGAGGATCACAACCTCTTCACGCTCGACTCAGAGGGTAAGGTCGACAGGATAGAAACCGAAGACTCCGAGGGCGAACTCGTGGCAGTCCCTCATAAGCTTCCCGAGCCCGTAGTCGATGAGACCGAAGTCGACCTCGTGGAGCTTCTCGACGGCTCTGAGGACATAATCGCGTACGCATCCGACGGCAGAGGCAGAGGCAGAGGCAGAGGCAAAGGCAAGAATCAAGGATTTACAGATGTCGACTGGGAGGGCATCGGAGAGTCTACGAGACGCCATTACGAGGGACGTAACAGCGCGCCCCTGAGAAGGGTTAGCCCTGTCGAAGCGCGTGACTCCGACGTAGATCTGTGCTTCAAACAGAGTGACTTCAAGCTACCCGACACAGTACCCGTGACAGCCGAGTTCGGCTGGGTTCTCGGCTTCTACATAGCTGAGGGGTACGCAAGGAGAAAACACGTCGTCTTCACCAACAAGAACGAGGAATACCTCGACAGGGTCGAGTCATGGTTCGAGGAGTACGGCACGACTATCACACGGAACTGTGACGACAGGGGTGTACGACAGCTTACGGTATCCTCGGCTCTCTGGTCAGAGATCTTCCGACGTCTCGCCGACGAAGGCAGCGACAAGAACATACCAGACGAAGCCTGGAACTGGTCCGACGATGTACTCGAATCCCTTCTCGAAGGTCTGATTGACGGAGACGGACACAGACGTGAATCGCGGGAGACCTTCTACACCTTTAACGAGGATCTCGCGTACAACGTCGTCCACCTCGCTTCACGTCTCGGAAAACTGTCTTCTGTCTACTCAAGAGAGCGCGAGACGGGAACAGAATGGAACGTCGACATCTCCGAAGACGCTCACAAGAAGGGGCAGTACGTTCCAAACGTCGACGGAGTTCTGAGAGAGTACAGACATGAAGCCGGTATGGGTATGAAAGAGGTAGCCGAAAAGGTAGGCTGGTCGTCGAAGTCAAGCGTGTCGAACCTCGAAAACTGTGAGTACAGCTCCGTGAAACGTGAGACTCTCCGGAAGCTACGCGAGGTATACGCCGACGAGGATGTCGAGACACGGCGTTTAGACAGTATACTCGACGGCGGAGTCAGGTTCGAACGCGTCGAGTCGGTCGAGAAAACCGGCGATCGCGAGGTTACCTACGACCTCGAAGTACAGCCCAACGGAAGGTGTATCGAGAACTTCATCGGCGGACGCGGAGGTGTCTTCCTGTCGAACACAGCCGGCTTCATAGATCCGGGTTACGAGGGACAGATCACCCTAGAGCTCTCGAACCTCGGAACCGCGCCCGTCGCACTACGTCCGAGGGAGATGCGTATCTCACAGGTCGTATTCACCGAACTCTCGTCACGTGCGGAGCTTCCGTACGGAGAGGAGAGGGGCTCGAAGTACCAGAACCAGGAGGGTCCGACAGCGAGCCGTATACAGAGCGACGCCGAGTGGGAGACGGAGTCGGACGAAGGTACCGAGGTCGACGACGACGAACGATAGTATAATTTGGCTCCGCGTCCTACCCACAGATATGACTGAAGTTAGGTGGGAAGACGTTCTCGAGCTTCCTGACGAGGTCGACGACGAGACAGCCGAGGAGCTATACGAGGAGGCTGACACGAAGCAGGACATGATGGGGGAGACGTGTCCGTATCCTCAGCTTGAGGCGAAGAAGGCTGTCGACGAGATGGAGGAAGGGGAGCTTCTCGTCCAGGAGACAGACCATGTCCCGAGCGCCGAGAACGTCCCTAACGCGGTCGACGACGACGCCGAGGCAAAAGTCTGGAGCGACGGCGGAACCTACAGGATATTCCTCTGGAAAAGATAGTATGGTGGAGTATATCAGCACTGACGATCTTCACGACAGGATAGAGTCGGGGGAGAAGCCCCAGATCATAGACATACGTTCGGAGGACGAGTACGAAGAGGGGCATATACCCGGCGCGGAGAACATACCTCTCGACGAACTCCCTCTCAAGATAGGCGAACACGACTGGGGGGACGACGTCGTGGTTGTCTGTAAGATCGGCGAAAGCTCCGTACAGGGTGCACGTCTCATAAAGGCATACGAGGGCGTCAGCGACGACGCCGAAGTCGCGAGCATGGAGGGAGGTATGGAGAACTGGGAGTACGACACCGAGACCGACGGCGAGTAGCCTCTGTTCTGTTGGGTTCGTTCGGTTCCACTCCTTGGTGACCCGAAGGACTCAAGTGGTAGACTGGGATAGAGTATCCAGGAACCAATGGCGCGAAAGGACTACCAGGAAAGGTTAGACGATCTTCGGCAGGACGTCCTCTACATGGGGGAGGTCGTCATAAACCGTCTCGAAAAGGGACTCGACGCCCTTGAGACGAAGGACGACGACCTCGCGTGGGAGGTCATAGAGAAGGACAGCGAGGTCAACGATCTCTATCTGGAGATAGAACAGGAGTGTATAGACCTCTTAGCTCTACAACAGCCCGTAGCGGGTGACCTGCGTTTCATAGTGGCTTCTTTTAAGATAATTACCGACCTCGAACGCGTCGGAGACCTCGCCACCAACCTCGGCGACTACGCCCTCGACGCTGAGAAGTACGTCTTCCCCGAGGTCGACATACGTAACGTAGGCGACGACGCCTCCGAGATGGTGAGTCAGGCGATGGAGGCGTACGAGAACGAGGACACCGATCTCACATACGAGATCTCGGAGTACGACGACGGTCTCGACCAGAGGTGTGAGGAGATAAGCAACGAGATAATACGTAACCTGATCGAGATGGAGACGGGGGACGCCGACGAGGACATAGAGACAACACTCAACGAGGTCTCACGTCTCCTTCTGACTGTGAGAGACCTCGAACGTGTCGGAGACCACGCCGTCAACATAGCCGCACGGACTCTCTACATGGTCGAGAACGACGACGAACTCATCTGGTAAGGGGGAGATGACAGAGTACGCCGTCCGTGTTCCGAAGGAAGAGACAGAAGCCGTGATGCGGAAGGCGGAGAAAGAGGGCGTCTATGACGACGCGAGAAGCGTCAAGAAGTCGGAGACGGCTGGCGAGGAGAAGACCGAGATACCGGTTACGGGAGAGGTGACTCTCGACGGCTACGACGCCTTCGAACAGGAGAGTCCCGAGTACAGGAAGACGAGTCTCGAAGACCTAACAGACGTAGAAGATCCGCCCTCAAGCTGGAAGACCGTAGGCGACGTCGTCCTCGTGAATCTGGGAGGCTACACGTCAGAGGAGAAGACCGAGATAGGCGAGTCTCTCCTCGAACTTACGAGCGCGAGGACAGTCCTCGACTACAGGGGTGTGTCGGGTGAGATGAGGAAGCCGGATGTCGGTCTCGTAGCTGGAGACGAAGAGACTGAGACTCTCCACCGTGAGAACGGATTCGAGTTCAGGCTCGACCCCGCCGAGGTGATGTTCTCTGTCGGAAACGCCGAGGAGAGGCTGCGTATGCGCGAGACGGTCGGCGAGGGCGAGACAGTCTTCGACATGTTCGCGGGGATCGGCTACTTCTCTGTACCCGCAGCGGTCGGGGGTGCCGAGGTCGTCGCCGCCGAGATAAACCCGGTCTCGTGTTCCTACCTCGAGGAAAACGCACGTCTCAACGGTGTCGAAAGCCGTATCGAGGCTTACAACGAGAACTGTCTCGACGTGGCCCCAGACCGGGAGATAGACAGGGTGCTGATGGGTCATTTCGACGCCGTCTCGGAGGAGTTTATGAGACACGCGGTGTCGTCAGTAGACGGCAAAGGCGTGCTACACGTACACGACGCAGCCTACGATCCCGCCGAGACCGAGGAGGAGATACGTAGACTCGTCGAGGACAGGGGACTCGGAGCCTCGGTCGAGACGAGAAGGATAAAGGGATACTCAGAGGGTGTGTCGCATTACGTCTTTGACGTAGAGGTCGGGGTATAGGAGCCGCCCCACACGGTACCAGCGCCAGTTATAAGACGCCGCTCCGTGAATCTCAGTCAGTCCCATGGCTGCTTGGATAGAGGTTATTACGACGGCTTTCTTCCTCCAGTTAATGTCTCTCCCGGGTGAGAAGGGTCAGCTAGTCATAGCGGGGCTTGCGACGAAGTACAGCCCGTGGATGGTCGTCGCAGGTGCGAGTACGGCATTCGGAGGCTGGACAGTTCTCGAAATACTCCTCGGAAACGCCCTCAAGGACGCTCTCCCGAGGGTCTACCTCGACGGCGCGACCGCGGCGCTCTTCTTCATATTCGCGTTCTGGATACTCTACACGTCGCCGGGGAGAGGGAAAGGAAGTGAAAAGAGACGTGTCTCCGACGGCGGGTCTGAGAGTAAGGAAGACACAGACGAGACTGGGACTCAACTGAGTGAGATAGACCTGCCCGACGAGACGAGGTTCTACGGCTTTATCCCATCATTCTCGATGATGGCAGTCGGAGAGTTCGGAGACAAGACACAGATAATCACGATAGGTCTCGCAGCTACCTACGGCGTACATCCCGGAATCTGGGTGGGCGAGATGCTCGCCATAATCCCCGTGAGTGCCGCAAACGCCTACTTCTTTAACAGAGCGTCACACCGTATAAACCAGAGATGGTTCCATCTCGTCTCGGCGGGAATCTTCCTCCTCTTCGCATTCGACACCACAGCGAAGTACGCGATAGGCAGGTCTTTTCTACCAATAGGCTGACGACACGCCACGGTACGGTACAGTACATTTATCTTGATCTCGATCCCATAATCAGAGTATGACCAGTCTCGAAGGACAGACGGTTCTCGTGACGGGTGCGAGCAAGGGAATGGGAAGAGAGATGGCTCTGCGTTTCGCCGATGAGGGAGCGAAGGTAGTCCTCGTAGCGAGGGACGGAGACGAACTCGATGACGTAGCCAAGGAGGCGAACGGCGAGACCCTAGTGGCTACCGCAGACGTCCGAAACCCGCAGGAGGTCGAGGCGACAGTCGACGTCGCAGTAGATGAGTTCGGAAGTATAGACACGCTCGTCAACAACGCGGGTGTGGGACTCCTCAGCCTCTACGACGAGAGAAAAGACCTCGTCGATGTCTCCGAGGAGGACTGGGACACAGTGATAGAGACCAACCTCAAGGGTGTCTTCCTCTTCACCAAGTACGTCCTTCCGAGTATGGAAAGCGGCGGCAACGTCATAAATATCTCGTCAGGTCTCGGGAGAAAAGCCGCTGAGGGCTGGTCGCCCTACGTGACCTCGAAATGGGGTCTCGAAGGACTCACGAGGACGGTTGCACTCGAAGTCGAGGACGACGGAGTCAACGTAAACGGAGTATACCCCGGAGGCAGAGTCGAGACGGGATTCTGGAAACATCTCCCCGAGGAAGAACGTGACGAGATACTTCCGCCTGACGTCATGAACGACGCCGCTGTCCTGCTAGCTCAGCAGGACAAAAACGGGGTCACGGGAGAGTCGATCTCCGCAGACGACTGGGAGGAGAGGCTCGGATGATCACGGTGGGTCTCGCGGGAAAGCCCAACGCGGGTAAGTCGACCTTCTTCAAGGCGGCGACGAGCGCGGACGTAGAGGTCGGAAACTACCCTTTCACGACGATAGAGGCGAACAGAGGGGTCACCCACGTCCGTACCGACTGTCCGTGTCTCGAACTCGACGAGAGATGTGGCAACTGCAGAGACGGAAGACGGTACGTCCCGGTCGAGATAATAGACGTCGCGGGTCTCGTCCCCGAGGCACACAAGGGACGCGGTCTCGGAAACCAGTTCCTCGACGAGCTGAGACAGGCTGACGTCATAGTGCACGTCGTCGACGCCGCGGGTGCGACCGACTCGGAGGGCGAGCCCGTGGCTGTCGGTGAACACAGCCCTGTCGAGGACGTCGACTTCCTCGAGGAGGAGCTCGACATGTGGACATACGGTATTCTGAGGGACAACTGGGAGAAGATAGAGAGACGTTCGAGGACGCCTGACTTCGACTTCGAGTCGGAGCTAACCGACGTACTCACGGGCGTCGGAGCGACCGAGAACGAGATACGTCTCGCTCTGCGGAGGATAGACCAGCCCGAGAGCTTCGGCGACTGGGACGACTCCGACATAAGACTGCTTGCGAGGGAGATAAGACGTATCACGAAGCCGATAGCCGTCGCCGCGAACAAGGTCGACATAGCTCCAGACGACCTCGTCGAGAAACTCCTCGACACCGAGGGAGTCGTAGTTCCGACGACCGGGAAGGCGGAACTCGGACTCAGAAACGGAGATGAGTCTGGGATTCTGAGCTACGCACCCGGTGACTCGGAGTTCGAGATACTCGAAGACGACGGCGTATCCGACTCACAGCTAAAGGCACTCGGAGAGATACGCGGCGTGTTCGATGAGTACGGAGGAACCGGGATACAGAAGGTTCTCAACGACGCCGTCTACGGTCTCCTCGAACGCGTCACTGTCTACCCCGTCGAGAACGAGTCGGGCTGGACCGACGGCTCGGGTAACGTCCTTCCCGACGCCTTCCTCTTAGAACGCGGATCGACTCCTGTCGACCTCGCCTACTCAGTCCACTCCGACGTCGGTGAGGGATATCTCCACGCCGTAGACGCGAGGACACGCCAGAGGATAGCCAACGACTACGAGGTCGAGGAGGGTGACGTCATAAAGATCGTGAGCACCGCATAGCCGTATTGGGCTGTGGTCTCAAGACTGCCCAAGAAGACCATATCTTTATAATTTGTGAACAAGTATCACAGTATACGTATGGATCGAACACTTTGGTACCTCGTAGCAGGTACAAGGGGGGGAGAGAACAGGGGAAGGATACTCTGGAAGTTAGTCGACAACCCGATGAACACCAACCAGCTCGCTGAGGAGCTCGACCTCAACTACAGGACGGTGTCACATCACCTCGAAGTCCTAGAGGACAACAGCCTCATAGAGAAACACGGTGAGGGATACGGCTGTCTCTACTTCCTCACCGAGAACATGGAGTCGAAGATAGAGGAACTTGAGAAGATACTCATGAAGTCGGAGTACGACTTCTTCGAGACAGCCGAGACGGAAGCAGGATCAGAAGCAACGACAACCTCGACGTAGATCCGAGTCCAAGTCGAAACTGGGTAGCCGGGGGACTACTCCACTGACTCGAACTCTTCGTCGACCCTGTCGAGAACCGTCTCGAAGACCTCACTTATCTCGTCGGCGAGATGCTGTAGCTCCGAGTTGCCCGTGACAGGCAGAACCCTCTGTGTGTCGACGCCTCGGACGACTATCTCGTCGGTCTCGTCGTCCTCGTAGACTACCATGTTACACGGCATCATAGCCCCCATTCTCTTGTCGGTCGAGAGAGCCTCGTAGGCGTATTCGAGAGCGCAAGCCCCGAGAATACGGTAGTTGGGGAACTCCTCGTCGATGTTCTGCTGTATGCCGTTTCCGGGGTCGAGGTCAGCCTGTATTCCCATTCCCTCGTCCTCTAAGGTCTCTATCACGAACTCGACGACTTCGTCGAAATCTCCTCTCACACGTGTTTCTACAGTGAACTCCATTCCACCGACGGCATACATCGCCTTGTTCATTATGGACATACCTGAGGTTGGTTGTATTAAGATATAAATACACCGCGGTGTCTCAGACGTCTGAAAAACCGCAGAAATACGTCAGAGCCAGATGACTTCGGCGTCTGTGTCTGTTAATCAGAGATTAACAGGCTAAGGCTAATCAGTCGGAGATTAGTGAGCGTCTTCGAGTTCGAGAAGACGTCTCTTAATCTCGGTGTCTCCGGTGTAGTCTCCTATCCCAGACTCCTCGACCACCCTGTGGCACGGCAGGAGTACAGGAACCGGGTTCGAGACGAGAGCCTCACGCACGTCGTCGTAGTCGTCCTCGTCGGCACCTATCGACTCGGCGAGTTCTTCGTACGTGATAGTCGTGCCGCGGGGTATGTCACGTGTCCTGAGAAGAGCCGACCTCTCGATGCCTCCGAGTGTCAGTCCGACGTCGTACTCCGAGAGGTCAGTGTCTTCTCGGTCGAGGTACTCAAATATAGAGTCGAGAAGTTCGAGCCCGTCCTCTATGCTGTCTTCGTCGGGCGTCTCGGGAAACGAGACGCTAACTACCTTGTCTCCCGCCGTCCCGACCTGTACATAGCTTTCGAGGTAGTCGGAGTATCTGTGGAAGATACCCGTCTTCATCCTAAGAGATCGAGGTTCTCCAGTTCATTGAGTATCCTGTCTACCGCCCTGTCTGCGTCCTCAGGCTTCTCTCCTCCTGTGACGACTAGCTTTCCGCTTCCGAAGAGGAGTACGACAACCTCGGGGTCGTCGAGACGGTAGACGAGACCCGGGAACTGTTCGGGCTCGTACTCTATGTTCTCGAGTCCGAGACCTATGGCTATCGCGTTGAGGTTGAGGTCGTGTCCGAGGTCAGCACTCGCGACTATGTTCTGGACGGTGATCTCGGGGTTCTCCTCGACGTCTATTCCGAGGTCACGGAGCTTGTCGAAGACTATCTTGAGCCCCCCGTCGACGCCGTCTATACTCTTCGCACCCGTACAGACTATCTTACCTGACCGGAATATGAGCGCCGCCGTCTTGGGCTCCGCCGTCCGGTAGACGAGACCCGGGAACTGATCGGGGTCATAATCCGCTCCTTCCATGTCCATAGTAACCTGCTGGAGATCGAGCTCCTGACCTATCGAGGTTGATGCGACTACGTTCTCTATCTCTATCGTGTCCTTTGGATCAACCATTTCGTTTAAACCTCTATTTAAAGTCTTATAAAGGTTGGTGAAAAACGTAACGTGATTTCGCCAAGACATAGACGATAGGGGGATTCTACGGTTGATTGAGGAAGTTATTATAGACGCCCTCGCGTCTTTCGTCTGTGTACCTCCTCGAACTCAAGAGCTCGAACCACGAACTCGCCCTCGCCGAGGCACGCTCCGTCGGAGACGTCTATGAGACAGCTCGGGGAGTCGCCGTCTGTAAGGCTCTCGACCTCGAACGCGCAAAGAGACTCGGGATGTCACACCGCGTCCTGAGGTACATGGCTAAGTCGGACGCCTCACTCGAAGGAGTCCTAAGAGCGGTCGAGACCTGTGAGTACGCCTTCTCAGGGAGCTTCAGCGTCCGCGCCCGCGGGGTCGAGGAAACAGAGATCCCCGTCGGTACTGAGACCCTCGAAAGGAAGGTCGGGAGTGTGATACACGAGAGAGGGCACGAGGTCGACCTCGAAGATCCCGACAATGAGTTCCGTCTCGTCTTCACCGACGACAGATGTTACTTCGGAAAGGTGGTCGTCGACGTCTCGAAGGAGTTCTCCGACCGTCCGACTGACAAGCCCTTCTTCAAGCCCGGTAGCATGTCGCCTATGCTCGCGCGGACACTCGCTAACATCGCGGGCGCGGGCAAGTCGAGACTCGTTCTCGATCCGATGTGTGGCACGGGCGGTGTACTCGTCGAGGGCGGTCTCGTGGGATCAGAAGTCGTGGGATTCGACTCCGACAGACAGGTTCTGAGAGGGGCGGAGACCAACCTGCGCGAGTATCTCGAAAGCGACGGATGGCACCTCGGAGCCGCAGACGCCTCACGTCTTCCTCTCAGGGAGTCGTCGGTAGACTGTGCTGTGACGGACTTCCCGTACGGCAGAGCCTCGTCGGTCGACGCCGACTCTGTGAGGTCACTCGCCGAGAACGTCTTAGATGAGCTTTCGAGAGTAGTGAGCGACGGAGGGAGATGTGTCGTAGTCTGTGACAGATGGCTCGTCGACGAGGCGGAGGCGGCGGGATTCGAGGTCGTCGAGAGGCTCGAGGACAGGGTACACAAGTCGCTGACAAGACGGATTCTGGCTCTTGAGTCGAAGAAATAAGTCGAGTCTGACCAAACGGTTTAATGTGTGTATTACGTACGTAGTAGTATGCAGAAGGACGAAGTTATACATATCCACGCTCTTCTCCACGAGACTCTGGAGTTCCTGGAGGAGAACGACCTCGCTTCCTTCGACGACTCTTCTCTCGACGTACGACCTACCGACGTACACAAGCCCAAGGAAGAACACGAGAAGGCTGTCTTCGCACTCGGAAACCAGCTCGCCGACGCGATGGCAGAGGACGAGTTCTCCGACGTCGGCAGGGTGAGAGAGAGGATGAAAGAGCTCATAGAGGAGAGAAGTAAGTAACTGACCTGAACTGAAGCCCGATGCATTACGTCTACGTAGTCGAGTGTTCCGACGGAAGCCTCTATACTGGCTACACGACAGACACCGACAGACGCCTTGAGGAGCACAACTCGGGTGACGGAGCTAAGTACACGCGTGGGAGGACGCCGGTCGAGTTAGTACACGAGGAGGAGTACGGATCACGTTCTGAGGCTATGCGACGGGAACACGAGATAAAACAGATGTCACGCGACGAGAAGATCGACTTACTTACTGGTTAGCTATCTGCCACGTCCATCTCGCGTCTAAGACGTACCTGTATACCCCGGATATTAGTATACCTACGCCGTTCGCGACTATGTATCCGAGGTCACCCCACGATCCGAGTCCTCCCCAGGTTACGAGTGCGTAGAGTATACCCACCTGTATCGGAATTGCCGACCCCCTCACCGCGTTCGTCCTCACGAGACCACGTATGTACTCTCCCCTGTCGGTGTGACGGACGACTTTGAATGTCCACGCGTTGTTGATTACGTACTGGAGTACGATGGTGATCTCTATAGCGACGACCGCGGCGGCGACATAGTACATCCCGAGTGCCTCGACGAAGCCCCAGAGTAAGAGAGTCTGGACTCCCGCTGCGAAGACTCCGACTACGAAGAACTTGAGAACGCGTCCCCGCGGCGGTGCGAGGATATCCGTGACTCTCGACATCTCTTATCTGTATCCTAGTGCCTCAAGACGTTTGGATACCTCGTCCGACATACCGTCGTCTTCCTCTTCGTGACTCTCGTTCGAGAGAACTTCCTCGGCACGTTCGTGAACCCTACGCCGGAAGGACTCTATAATCTCGGTGTCTCCGAACTCGGTGTTCGACTCAGAGTATAGGTCGTTCTTCTTGAAGTCGTCCTCGGCTGTGTTGTAAAGCTCCTTCTCTCCCGTCTCGGTGTTCTTTATGTAGGTCCAGTCGGAGGTACGTGCGCTCACGAGGAGGTCGCCCTCGTCGGGAGTCTTCGGAATCGGCTGCTGTGTCACGGAGTCGCCCCTGACCGTCACCGAGACTACGGGCTCGTCGTCTGGGCCGTCTCGGAGGAGACTTTCTCCCTCCCAGTCCTCGGGAGTCTCAACACCCATGACGTCACATACCGTCGGTGGCACCGAGTTGAGTCCGACGGGCTCCGAGACCGAGTCGGCTTCTAAGCCGTCTCTGGGGAGGTCTACAATCAGAGGCACGTTTATTAGCTCGTTGTAGAGCTTTGGGTAATGTGCGAGATGTCCGTGTTCCTGGAACTCCTCACCGTGGTCACCCGCGACTACGACACAAGTCTCGTCTCTGATACCCTCATCGGAGAGTAGACTCAGGAGACGTCCTATGCTCTCGTCGACCTGTCGGACGGTCGCTTCGTAGAGAGTCCGGAGACGTGAGAGTATCTTTTCGTCGACGTCCCATCCGAGTCCCGTGTAGAGATGTGCCCTCAGCATACCGAGAGTCCCCATATGGCTCGAAGAGACCTCACGGACGTGGCGTGGAGCCGGGACATACGGCGTATGTGTGTCCATGTAATGTATCCATATGAAGAAAGAGCCGTCCGACCTCTCACGTATGAATCCCTTTGCCCTCTCCTCAAGCTCTATCATACGTGACGTGTCGGCGAAATGTGTGTCGTCGCCCTCGCGTTTGACAGCACTCGCGAGACGCTTAAAAGGCGACGTGCCTAGCTGTATCCAGCCCTGTACGGTGGGATGTGCCATGAGATACTTCGAGTATATCCTGTCGTTCGACTCTATGAAGTCCTCGAACTCGTCGAACCCCCTGTCGTACTCCCAGTGGTGGGTCAGGAAGCCGTTCGAGGCGTTGAAACCACCCGTCGACACCGACTCACGTGACAGAGCCTCGGCGAGTGTCGGCGTCTCGGGTGCTCCTATGTTACGGCTGTCTGAGAAGACGGATCTCGAAGCTAAGATGCTCGGAAACGAGAAGGGAGTCCAGTTGCCGTGTGCGAAGGCGTTCTCGAAGACTGTCGACGTAGATCGGCTCGAAAGTTCGCCTAAGACAGGTGTCACCTCGCTCTCGGGATCGTGTTCGACGGCGTCAGCCCGGAGAGAGTCCACGGTTATAAGTACCGTGTTCGTAGCTTCTGTAACCGGCTCGGCGCTCATACTTTTGTCTTATAATACATGTGACTTTATACTGTCGGAGGAAGACGCAGATCTAACACGTGCCGGGAAAAGTGCTTTAAGCTACAGAGACGTGGAAAGGTTATGAGAAGGGAGACGGCACTCGGACTCGGTGTCTTAGCCGTAGTTCTGTTTGTCTTAGGCGTGACTATTCTCGTCCCGGGTGCCGTCGAGAAGCCCCAAGACCCCGTGAGAAGGAGCTATATACACGTCAACGAAGTCAGTCTGAAGCCCGTCTCTGTCACGGGTTCGAACGTCACACTCAGGGTCGAGACACGTTTCGATCACTCCGAGGGCGTCTCCGAGAACACGACCGTCACTGTCAGAGCCACGAGTACCGAGACGGGTCTCCTCGAAACCACCCGGACGAAAGATGTCGGAGACGTCAAAGACGAAAGAGAGGTGAGTGTGACACATAACGTCACCGTCGAGAGGTCGGGTGGTTACAGAGTAGACTCTGTCGTCTACACCGACGGAAGACGTGTCTCGTCGGCGTCGAAGTCTGTCGAGGGGGTCGGGAGCCTGAAGCCCGAGTACGCACGTAGTCCACTCGGATTCGAGAGCTTTGGGTCACAGCCGAGCATAGAGTACTCGGTAGACGAGGTAGACAGATCGACTGTGGCTCTCAACGTGACGGCGTACGTAACCAACACCGGAGGGAGACAGACCGGGAACACCTACGTCGTTCTCAAGGCTCGCCAGTCGGAGTCTGGTATAGTAGCCGATGAGAGACGCGTCGATGTCGGCGAGATAGACGAGGGCGAGACAGACAGGGTAAACGGGCGTCTGGTTGTTCCCGACGGATACAACTACTACCTCGACGCAGTCCTCTGGAAGGACGACGTGGTCTTGGGTACCACGAGAAGCGGAGCGAGTCTCAACCCTAGTAAGAGTATACCGACGAATGTGACCCAGGAGGAGGTGGGGATAAGAGTCGAGGACTTCGAGAGAGACGACGAGCCACAGTCCCGGAGCGACGAGTTGGAGTCGGAAGTTCCGGAGGACGGACAGGGACAGCCGGGTCTCGGAGTCGTCGCGGCTGTCTTGGCAGTCTCCGCCGTCGGAGTTAGAAGGTGGTACTATGACTGAGACTGAAACTGAGACTGAAACTGAAACTGAGACCCAGACCCGGACTGAGGCTGAGACCGAGAAAACAGACGACGGGACAGGTACCGAGACAGACACGGGAGACGGGAGAGACGCGAGGTACTACGTCGAGAGGGGGGTTCTCGGTATACTCCTCGTGATAGGCTTCGTCGCGTCTCTGAGGTTCTACCTGAGCGCGACCGCTGCGATAGACTACTGGGTCACCGACGCCTACGTAGACGTCTTCCAGGCGGCGTTCAACCTGATAGTCCTACTCCTTGTCGGAATCGGGATCACGAGACAGGTCAGAAAGATCACGTGATCCGAAAAGCTTGAAGGCGACCATGTTCATCTATCACACAGTATGGTCTCCCAGAAGGAGATAGAGACATTAAGGCAGGAAGCCCAGACGATATTCACACGTATAGACGAGGTTAACGGCGCGCTCAAAGACGCGAGGAAGAAAGAGGGAGACCACTGGGACGACGGAAGCCTCGACCTCAGCCTCGAAACGCCGTCGGGGGACGAGATAGAAGTAGAACTCGACCTCGATAAGGACGCCGCCGAGAACGCACAGGAGAGATACGAGGAGGCGAAGGAGATGGAGGAGGTCTTAGAGGAGAAGAAAGAGGTCGAGGGCGAGCTCGCGGGCGCGCCGTCAGACCCCCTCGCCTACCTCATACTCTACCATCTCAAGAAGGTCAAGGGCGACTACCCGCGTTCTATGGCGATGAACCTCGACGCCGAGAGAAAAGACGTAGTCGACCTGTGTGATCAGCTAGAGAGCGCGGGTCTGATAGAACGCATAGAGTCGGGGATGCTCAAGAGACGTAAGGTCAAGCTCAAACGGTCTCTTGAGACACACCAGCACCACACCTACTACCGTCTGTCGCGCGAGGGCGACCATCTACTACGTTTCTTGGAGGAGGACGACGGCAAGGAGAGCTTTCTGCGTAAGGTCGACAACGCCCTCACGGTGGCTCGGCGTATATCGGAGGGGGGACCCGACTACCCACGTATGACCTCGGAGGATCTCGACCTCGACCTCGACCACGTCCGGAAGCTCTACAAGGCGATGGTTCTCGCGGGAGTCGCCGAGACCTACGACGGAAGCATAATAAAAGGGAAAGAGAGGAAGCTCAAGCCGAAGGACGAGACCCACAGGAAACACACCTACTACGTCACGACGCGCGACGTAGACCTCATACTCAGGGACTGGGAAGACTGAGACGGGATACTGTCTTATGCCGCGAGAACGGACATAGGATATGCTCGAAGTCGGAGACACAGCCCCTGAGTTGAGTGCCGAGACGACACAGGGGAGATTCGACCTGTCGGAGGCGGACGACGAGGGTGCCGTAGTACTGTTCTTCTTCCCTAAGGCGGGAAGCCGAGTATGTACGAAGGAGGCTTGTTCGTTCCGTGACTCGACAGCCGAGTTCAACGATGTCGATGCGACCGTCGTAGGGGTCTCGTCGAACGACTCAGTCGAACGTCTCGAAGAGTTCGCGGAGAAAAACAGTCTCGACTTCCCTCTCGTGAGCGACACCGACGGAGAGATATCCGAGAAGTACGGCGCGAAGGGTGTACTCGGACTCTACTCGAAACGCGTGACCTACGTGATCGAGGACGGCGAGGTCGTCGGACGCGTCAAGGGAATGCTGAGTGCCGACAGACACGTCGAGGTCTCTATTGAAACTCTGCGCCAGATCTGACCTGCTGAACGACGGCGTTATTAGGCAAGCGACAGAAGACACATACGGTACATAGATGTCGGACGAGATGGATCGACCGAGTCAGAGTCAGAGCCAGAACCAGAGACGTGACGACTACCTACAGGAGCTCGAAGACCGTCTCTGGAACGCGATGGAGATAGCGAACGAGGCACGTTCGAGAGGCGGAGACCCGAGTCCGGAGGTCGAGATACCCGTCGCAAAGGATCTCGCCGAGAGGGTCGAAAACCTCATAGGAATCGAAGGTATCTCCGAGAGGATACGTGAGTTAGAGGACGAGATGAGCCGTGAGAACGTCGCTCTCAAGCTCGCCGAGGAGTTCGCAGTAGGTGAGATAGGAGACTCCGACTCGAAGGCGGGGAAGGCAGAGGACGCCATAAGAACCGCCGTCGCACTCCTCACCGAGGGAGTAGTCGCCGCGCCCCTCGAAGGCATCGATGCCGTAGAGGTCAGACAGAACGACGACGGTACCGAGTACCTCTCGGTCGAGTACGCGGGTCCGATACGGAGCGCGGGTGGTACAGCACAGGCTCTGAGCGTCTTAGTCGCTGACTACGTCCGTACAGAGGTCGGGATAGACGAGTACAAGCCGAGGGACGACGAGGTCGAGAGATACGTCGAGGAGATCGACCTCTACGCCTCGGAGACGGGTCTCCAGTACACTCCGAAGGACAAGGAGGTACGTAAGATAGTCGAGAACTGTCCGATCTTCTTAGACGGTGAGCCCACGAGCGAGCGCGAGGTCTCGGGTTACAGGGATCTCGAACGGATAGAGACCAACAGGGCGCGCGGAGGCATGTGTCTCGTCGCCGCCGAGGGAATCGCCCTCAAGGCTCCGAAGATAAAGAAACACGTCACTAGCCTGGGCCTCGACGGCTGGGACTGGCTCGACTTCTTCATACACGACTCGTCCGACGACGACGCCGAGTCAGAGGACGGCGAAGACGAAACAGAGGAAGACGGGGACGACACCGACGGTAGTCAGCGTCCACGTCCACGTCCCCGTGTCGACCCCAACGACAAGTTCCTCCAGGATCTCATAGCCGGAAGACCCGTCTTCTCACATCCCTCGGCGAAGGGCGGCTTCCGTCTGCGTTACGCGAGGGCACGGAACACGGGATACGCCGCCTCTGGGATCAGTCCCGCGACGATGGTTCTCGTCGACGACTTCCTCGCGCCCGGGACACAGCTGAAGACCGAGAGACCGGGTAAGGCGGCGGGGGTCGCTCCAGTCGACTCGTTGGAGGGTCCTACGGTGAGGCTCCACAACGGCGAGGTGAGACGTATAGACGACGCCGACGAGGCGAGGAGGATCAGAAACGGAGTCGAGAAGATCATCGACATGGGCGAGATCGCCGTCAACTACGGCGACTTCCTCGAAAATAACCATCCACTTGCTCCGGCGTCTTACGTCTACGACTGGTGGATACAGGAGCTCGGAGAGACCGAGGCGGATGTCGAAGAGCTATCGGAGGCTTTCGACCTCGAAGATGTAGACCCGAGACAGGCTCTCAGGCTGAGCGACAAGTACGGGGTTCCTCTCCATCCCAGCTTTACGTATCTTTGGCACGACATAAGCCTCGACGAGTACTCACGTCTTCTCAATAGTGTGATAGAGAAGAAAGACGGCAAGCTTCTCCTCGAAGGCGACGTCTCCGAGCTACTCGAAAAGCTCCTCGTCCCGCATATACAGAACGACGACACCGTACGGGTCGGAGACAGGGACTCCGTGGTACTCGAAAGGTACCTCGACGCCGACTCTCCGCCGGACGACGCCGAGACTGTCTTAGACGCCGTAGAGGAGGTCTCGGGAATAGAGACGAGAGAGCGCGCGCCGACAAGTGTAGGCGCACGTATGGGACGTCCCGAGAAGTCGAAGAGACGTGACATGAACCCGCGTGTCCACTGTCTCTTCCCGATAGGCGAAGCGGGAGGCTCACAGAGGGACATAGACGAGGCGACTTCGTACTCTGAAACTATGCGTGAGAGCACGGGACGTATAGACGTCGAAGTCGGCGTGAGACGGTGTCCCGACTGCGGAGAGACTACCTACGAGACCGTCTGTGACTGCGGCGAGAGGACAGAGCCCGTCGAGAAATGCCCGAGATGTGGTGTCGAGGTCGACGACAGAGACGAATGTCCGAGATGTGGCGGCGAGACTTCGTCGGTCGAGGAGACGACTATCGACATAAAGTCGGAGTACAGGGAAGCACTCGACGAACTCGGCGAACGTGACAGCTACGACATACTCAAATGCGTCAAAGGTCTCTCATCGGAGGACAAGACACCCGAGCCCCTCGAAAAGGGTGTGCTGAGAGCGAAACACGACGTCTCGGCTTTCAAGGACGGCACCTCGCGGTACGACCTCACCGACCTTCCACTCACGGCGTTCAAACCCGCTGAGTTAGACGTCTCAGTCGACAAGGTGCGCGAACTCGGATACGAGACCGACATAGACGGCGAGCCCCTCAGAGACCCCGAACAGGTCGTCGAACTCAAGCCACAGGACGTGGTTCTGAGCGACGACGCCGCCGAGTACATGGTATCAGTCGCCGACTACGTCGACGATCTCCTCGAAGAGTACTACGGTACTGAGCCCTACTACGGGATAGACGACAGGGACGATCTCGTCGGAGAGCTCGTGATGGGACTCGCGCCACACACGAGCGCGGGAGTCCTCGGGAGGGTCGTCGGATTCACGTCAGCTTCTGTGGGATACGCACATCCATTCTTCCACGCAGCCAAGAGACGGAACTGCTTCCATCCGGAGACTAAAGTATGGGTGAAAGACGAGGATGGCTGGAGATACGAACGTATAGAGGAGTTGGTCGAGGGGAATCTCGAAGACCCGAGACGTGACGACTTCGGTAATCTGATACAGGAAATAGAAGACGACAGAGACCTCTATGTTCCCTCAGTCGACTCTGACGGCGAGACAGTCGTTAAGAGGATAGACGCACTTTCGAAACATCCTTCCCCCGAACATTTAATCGAGATAGAGACACGCAGCGGACGAAGCCTGTCCTTGACACCCGACCACGAGTTACAGGTCTATGACAGGTCTTCGGGAGAGATCCATACTAAAAAGGCAGTTGAGATGTCCGAGGACGACCACCTCATAACACCACATGACCTCCCGGTCGACTCTGACTCCTCAGACCTCCGCTTCGACCTGCTTGAGGAGTTCCTACGAATCCCGGAAGTCGAAAACGACCGTCTGATGGTTAAGGGCTGGGAGAAAGACGAGATCTACGAGCTTTTCGAGGAGAGTCTCGAAACTGAGTGGGTCGGGGAGTTCTACCCATTAAAAAGCACAGCGGAGTATCTCGGCATGACTAAGAAGTCTCTCAGCAACTACATCTACCGTGGGAGTCTTCCGGCGAGTATACTACTCGAACTACTTGGGTCAGCCGAGAACGTCGTCAGCTCAACACCTGACAACCTAAAGCTCGGAATTAAACGCGACTCGGTGGAGATAGACCGGTTCATCGATGTCAACGAGAACGTCGCAACCCTTCTCGGCTACTACGCCGCTGAGGGGTTTGTACGCGAACAGGAGACTTCAAAGGGAAGTATACACCAGACAACCTTCTGTGGAGCCGAGGAAGATGCCCGTGACTTCTATCTCCGTACACTAGAGGAAGAGTTTGGCGTGAGTCCATACGTCGAAAATGAGTTCAAGATTACTGTTTCAGGACGTTTACTACGGGTCTTGTTAGATTCAGTTCTACAAGCCGGGGTCTATTCACACACGAAACGTGTTCCCGACTTTGTCTTCGATGCTCCCCCGAGTATAGCCGCGGCATACCTTAAGGGATACTTCAGCGGTGACGGACACGTCTCCTCCGACGTGCTTGAGGTACACGCGACGACCGTAAGCGACGAGCTGAAAGAGGATCTCCTCGCAGTACTCACACGTCTGGGTATAAAAGCGAAGGTGAGAGAGAAAGAGCCAGTTCGCCTCCACGAGAAGTTCCCTGACTACTACGACGCCGGTACCGAGAAGACTTCTCTTCCGACTTACAGGCTGTCTATTTCCTCGAAAGACGCAGCCACGTTCGGTCAGAAAGTCGGATTCCATCTCCCGAGGAAACAGTCAGTGCTCTCCCAACATCTCAGTCAGAAAACAACTGCTAAGAGAAGAATAGTCTTCGACGGTAGCTCAGACGAAGAGGAGATACTCATCGAGTCGGTGGAAGAAGTTGAGTACACCAAGAGCGACACCGACTTCGTGTACTGTCTTACGGTAAATGACACACATTCGTTAGTAGCCAACGACTTAGGTGCTAAGCAGTGCGACGGTGATGAAGACTGTGTGATGCTACTGATGGACGGTCTTCTCAACTTCTCGAAGTCGTATCTCCCAGACAAGAGAGGTGGACAGATGGACGCGCCTCTCGTGATGACGACACGTATCGACCCCGAGGAGATAGACGACGAGTCCCACAACGTAGACACCGTAGACCGTTACCCCCTCGACTTCTACGAGGCTACTCGTGAGATCGCCGACTCGAAGTCCGTAGACGTACCGATAGCTGAGGACGGTCTCAACGACCCCGACCTGAGCTTCGACCACACAGTCGAGACCACCGAGATAGCCGGAGGACCCGACAACTCGTCGTACAAGACACTCGGGTCGATGCTCGACAAGACAGAGAACCAGCTGGAGCTCGCACGGAAGATACGCGCGGTGAAGGAGGACGACGTCGCCGAGAGGATAATTGAGTCACATTTCCTCCCCGATCTGATAGGTAACCTGCGTGCCTTCGGTCAGCAGGAGGTTCGGTGTACCAACTGCAACTCGAAGTACAGACGTCCGCCTCTCTCGGGTAGATGTGACTGTGGAAGCGAACTCACTCTCACAGTCCACGAGGGAAGCGTGAGGAAGTACCTCGACGTCTCGCTACGTGTCGGAGAGGAGTACGGTGCGTCGAACTACACCCTCCAGCGTCTCGAACAGCTTGAGAGGTCGATAGACAGCATATTCGAGGACGACAAGTCGAGACAGTCGGGAATAGCCGACTTCATGTAGATAACAGCGCGGAAACCCTGTCCTTTAGTGAATCGGATTTATCCGATGATAGTAGGGCGGGGAGGATCGCGTCTCCACAACCCAACTAACTACTCTCACAACCATTACGACTCCCCTAAACATTCAAAATAATATAAAGATTGATAAATATATAATTACACATATGAAACGTGGAAATACGCCGAACAGTACCTGTCAAACTCGACGTGGACGACCACGCTGACACACTCCTCCAAGAGACTTTCAAACAGTTCAAGAAAGCGTGCCAACACGTCGCAGACGTAGGCTGGCACGCCGAAGACTACATAATCGACAACAAAACTGAACTTCACGAAAGAACTTACGACAGCCTACGTGAAGCTACCGACCTACAGGCTAGCCACGTCCAACTAGCACGAAACCTCGCAGCCGACGCACTCAAAGGCTGTGTCAAAAAGCTAGAAAACGATGAAAAAGCAAGTAAGCCTACGTTCACGTCGGATGTCGTGGTACACAACCAGAGAACCATGACATTCAAAGACGGTGGCGTGTCCCTCGCCACCGTCGATGACCGCATCCACGCTGACTTCATACTCCCTCACGAAGATGATAACGACAACCCACAGACAGAGTATCTGAGTGAAGACTGGGAGAAAAGAGAAGCTACTTTACACCACAGAGACGGCGACTACTACCTACACGTTACAGTTAGGAAAGAAGTAGAGGATAAAGAGTCGGAGGATGCCGAGAACGGAACGTCTCGAAGCGGGAGCTTCGATGGCTCGCAAATCGAAGATTTGCGAACGGTTCTCGGCGTAGATCTAAACGTAACAGGTGGTTTCGCCGTCACTTCAACAGGTTATTTCGTAGAATCGGCTGACTACATCAACCACGTCCGTAACGAGTACGAAAAACGACGTGGTGGGATGCAAGAAAAAGGCACTCGTTCAGCTCACCTGACAATGAAGAGCGTAGGTAGTCGCTTTGCTCGCTGGAGCGAGCAAAAACTCCACGAGACTGCTAACGAGATCGTTGAAGAGGCAGTTGAACACAGTTGTATGGTCATTGCTTTCGAGGACTTAGAAGGTATTAGAGAGAATATATCAAACGACAAGAAGTTTCAGCAGTGGGCATTCAACCGGTTGTACGAGTACGTGGAGTATAAAGCCGAAGAGAGAGGGATTGACGTGGAACAGGTCAATCCCGAATACACGAGCCGACGGTGTTCTAAGTGTGGTTTTACGCATGAGAAGAACCGTGATGGTGACGATTTCGAGTGCCTGAAGTGTGGTTATGAGCTAAACGCCGACTACAACGCATCGAAGAATATAGCTATGAAGTATCTCCGCCGTGAGCAAAAGTCTCACGGCGGAGGGGCTACCAGTCACCTAGCCCTCAAGTCAGGGGTGTTGAACGTGAATGGTCAGTATCGACCTGCCGAACTTCTCGGCTAGAACGGGAGTTGTGAAATCTCTGATTTCACAATCCACAAGATCGAAGATCTTGTGAAGTCCACTGACAAGCTCCGTCCCGAATTCTCCGAATTCGCGGGCTCGGAAATCGAAGATTTCCGAACGTCCCGAGAACTTCGTTCTCGCGGGCACGTCAAACAAAGTTTGACGAACGCCCTTTAGGGCGGAGAAGGTGACGTGACGTGGCTTCGACTGTGACTCTACCTCCGACTGCCGCCGAGGACTCGGAACTGTTTAAACCCTAGCATACAATCTTCGAACATGGAAGTTCCGAAGTCGTACGACTCCTCCGAGGTCGAGGAGAGATGGCGCGACGAATGGGATGACTCTCTCTACGCCCACGATCCCGACAGCGACGCTCCTGACTACAGGATAGACACACCTCCGCCGTATCCGACGGGCAACCTCCACATAGGAAACGCCCTAGGCTGGTGTTACATGGACTTCGTGGCGCGGTACAAGAGGCTCCAGGGCTACAACGTCCTCTTCCCACAGGGATGGGACTGCCACGGACTCCCGACTGAGGTCAAGGTCGAGGAGGAACAGGGCGTCCACAGATCGGAGGTGCCGAGGGACGAGTTCCGGCAGATGTGTATCGACCACACCTACGAACAGATCGACGAGATGCGTGACACGATGGACGTACTCGGCTTCTCACAGGACTGGTCACACGAGTACATCACGATGGAGCCCGAGTACTGGGGGAAGACACAGAGGTCTTTCCTTGAAATGGCAGACGACGGCTACGCTTACCAGGGTAAACATCCCGTCAACTGGTGTCCGAGATGTGAGACCGCGATAGCCGACGCCGAGGTCGAGAGAGAAGAGGAGGAGGGCGTCCTTGTCTACCTCGAGTTCCCCGTCGTAGGAGACGACGACGTGATCGAGATCGCGACGACACGTCCCGAGCTTCTGCCTGCGTGTGGTGCGGTGGCTGTCGACCCCGACGACGAACGTTTCGAGGAGTACGTCGGAGAGGAGGTCGAGGTTCCTATATTCGGACAGACCGCCGAGGTCATACAGGACGAGGAAGTCGACCCCGAGTTCGGTACGGGAGCCGTCATGATCTGTACATTCGGTGACAAACAGGACGTCGAGTGGTGGCAGGAGTACGACATAGATCTCAGAGAGGCGTTCACTAAGACGGGAGGGCTCACAGAGATAGCGGGAGAGTACGAGGGGATGGAGATAGACGAGGCGAAGGAAGCGATCATAGAAGACCTCGAGGACGAGGGATATCTCTACGACAAGGAGCCTCTCGAACAGAACGTCGGAAAGTGCTGGAGATGTGACACGCCGATAGAGATACTCTCGAAGGAACAGTGGTTCATAGAGGTCAGACAGAACGAGATACTCGAAAAGGCGGAGGAGGTCGACTGGATACCCGACCACATGCACAGCCGCCTAGTCGACTGGACCGAGGGAATGGAGTGGGACTGGGTCATATCGCGCCAGCGCGTATTCGCTACGCCTTTCCCCGTCTGGTACTGTGACGACTGTGGCAGTGTCAAGTTCGCCTCGGTCGATGAGGTTCCGGTCGATCCCACTGAGGAAGACCCCGAGACGCCCTGTGAGGACTGCGGTGGTACGTCGTTCACCCCCGAGGAAGACGTCATGGACACGTGGATGGACTCCTCGATCAGCGCGATGCACGTCGCTGGCTGGCCCGAAGAGGGATTCGAGCCCACACAGCTCAGGGAACAGGGTCACGACATAATACGGACGTGGGCGTTCTACACAATTCTCCGTACTGCGGCACTCGAAGACGAGATACCGTGGGAGGAGGCACTCATAAACGGAATGGTCTTCGGAGACGACGGACACAAGATGTCGAAGTCACGCGGCAACTTCGTCCAGCCTGAGGAGGCTGTCGACGAGTACTCCGCCGACGCATTCAGACAGTCTCTCGCGTCGGGTGGACGTCCCGGAAGCGACATACAGTTCCGGTGGAAGGAGGTCAAACGCGCCTCGAAGTTCATGACTAAGCTCTGGAACATCTACCGCTTCTCGGCGTCGCATATCACGAAGGACGTCTACGACTACGAGGACGAGGCTCCCGATGCCGATCTGCGCCTCGCTGACAGATGGATACTCTCGAAGCTCTCCGAGACAGCCGACGAGGTCGAGGAAGCGATGGACGAACACCGTTTCGACCTCGCACTCAAGGAGCTAAGGGAGTTCGTCTGGGACGACGTCGCCGACGACTACGTCGAGATGGTCAAGGGACGTCTCTACGAGGAGGACGGCGACGGCTACGAGGCTGTGAGATGGACTCTACGTACGCTGATAGAGTCGGTCGTCGTTATGTTCTCGCCCGTCGCACCCTTCTTCTCCGAGGAGGTCTACTCGGGTCTCAGGGACGAGAGCGTCAACAACGCCGACTGGCCCCGGGTCGAGGTCTACGACGCCGACGCCCTCGAAGCCGGAGAGCTCCAGGCTGAGATCGCTTCGTCTGTGAGGAGATGGAAGAGCGAGGAAGGGATCGCACTCAACGCAGAGCTCGACAGGGTCGAGGTCTACGCAGAGTCGGAGTCTGTCGGCGAGAGACTCGACATTGACGACCTCTCGGACACCCTGTCTTCCGAAGTCACAGTCGAGACCGGAGAGCCCGACCTCGAAGAGGTGCCCGTCGGTGTCGACCCCGACATGAGCGTGATAGGACCCGAGTACAGGGACACCGCGGGAGAGATAGTCTCGGCTCTCGAGTCGTCCGATCCTTCGGAGGTCAGAGAGGAGAAGGAGACCGGAGCCGTCGAGGTCGAGGTCAACGACGGGGTTATAGAGCTCGACTCCGACGCCGTCGGTATAGAAAACGAGCTACGTAGCGGCGGGAGAGAGGTCGAGGTCATAGAGACTGACGGCGCGACGGTCTTAGTCTTCGAGTAAGGCGGCGACGCGACAGTATAAGCAACACCTTTCAAAGGATCGAGTTCGTACTCCTTCTATGGAGATACGTGGCGACAGGAGATGTCTCGAATGCGGATACGAGTGGAGCTACTTCGAGACCAACCGGATAAGATGTCCCGACTGCGGCAGCATGAGAAGCGAGAGCACCTCATCGGGACGTCTCGACACACAGGGAAGTGCCAACTCGGGGATAGGGATAGGGTTCAACGAGCTTGTCTCGAAGACTGCGAGCTTCGAGGAGACTCTGTCGGAGGCTGAGGAGTCATGCCGTAAGTTCGTCTCGAACTACGGATTTATAGACGCGGGAGAGCTTCAGCCACCATCCCCCGAGTACGTCATGGCTGCGGAGGTCACCGAGATCGCAAACGGTCTTCTGACTTCCCGGGGAGACGTCGACGACGAGGAGAGGGAGTACGTCATAGATCTCCTCAGGGGCATAGAGTCGGGAGAGCCTCCCGCACCCGAGAAGCGTCCGTCGTCACTCGACAGCTACCACGCCCTCGCAGTCGCGCGTCTCGTCGACGAGTACTCGAAGGAGATACGGCGGTATGCACGTATAAACGAGAACGAGACTGACGTCCCGTCGGAGATAGAGACAGCGCGCGACAAGGCGAAGAGGACACAGGCAACCAGCGGCGAGAGACACGACGCAGTCGACGGTCTCAGAGACCTCAGGGAAGCATACGAAGAAGTTACTTCTTGATCGTTTACCTCTACTCAGAAAGCTTAGCCGCCTCGACCGTGTTACGGAGGAGCATCGCACGTGTCATGGGACCCACACCGCCGGGCACGGGTGTTATCGCAGCCGCCTTCTCGCTGACCCCCTCGTAGTCGACGTCCCCGACGAGTTCACCGTCGACCTTGTTTATTCCGACGTCTATAACGACTGTTTCCTCCGAGACCATCTCAGCGGTCACGAACTCGGGTACTCCGACAGCGGCTACGATTATGTCGGCGCGTCGGGTGTGTTCCTTGACGTTCCGAGTTCCAGAGTGACAGACTGTCACAGTCGCGTTCGCGCCGTCCGACTTCTGGACTAAGAGGTTGGCGAGGGGCTTCCCGACTATGTCCGACCTACCGAGTATAACGACGTCCTTCCCATCGGGCGAGTTGCCGGTCGCCGTCAGGAGCTTCTGGACACCCATCGGAGTCGCGGGGACGAACCTCGGACGTCCCTCCATCAGAAGACCCTTGTTCTCGGGATGGAAGCCGTCGACGTCCTTCTCGGGTGAGACCGCTTCGAGTGCCTTCGTCTCGTCTACGTGGTCGGGAAGAGGAAGCTGGACTATGAAGCCGTCGACCGAGTCGTCGTGGTTGAGGTCGTCTATCACCGACATCAGCTTCTCCTCGGACTCCGAGGGATCTATACGTACGACCTCCGACTCTATGCCGACCTCGCCGCAGTCCTTCTCCTTCATCGAGACGTATGTCTCGCTCGCGGGGTCGTCGCTCATGAGAACTGCAACCAGCTTAGGAGGTGTCTCCATCTCCTCGACCTCCTCGGTTACAGAGTCCCTTACTTCCTCAGCCACGGATTCGCCGTCGATTACTTCCATGTCTCGAAATCGACCCGGAGGCGATTCAAGTTAACGGAACCGCGCCACCGCTAGTTTTTTACTTCCGTTTCCATAAGTAACTACCATGAGTGTCGAATCCGACAACATTATTAACGTCACATCAGAAGCCGCAACAAAGGCAAACGAACTCATGGAAGACAGGGGTCTCGACGGCTACGGGATACGTATCTCCGTCGACTACAAGGGAGGAGACGCCGACTACTCTCTCGAGTTCTCACAGAAGCCGATGGACTCCGACAGGATCGTCGAGACTGACGGTCTGACACTCTTTATCGACTCCGAGTCAGAAGCCGCAGTCGAGGGGAGCACACTCGACTACGTAGTCGAGAACGGAAGGGGAGGCTTCACGGTGAAGTCTGCTGGGGGGAAAGACGAGGCGGAGTTCGACGAGTCGACAGTCGAGGGACAGGTGCGTTCGTTCCTCGTGCGTAACTTCCCACAGATACAGGGACACGGCGGTGAGGCAATCATAGAGGAACTCGACGAGGACGAGGGATACGTCAAGCTCAGCTTAGAGGGGGCGTGTTCGGGCTGTGGCATATCCGACGCGACCGCCGAGGCGATAATGAGGAAACTGCCCAAGACGGTCGAGGACATATCTAGGGTCGAGGTCGACGCGGGATCGGGCGGCGCGGGTGCCGACGTACCGTTCTGAGACGGCTGAGCCAAAAAGACTTACTTGGTTCCCCTCGTTACTACTCTCATTCTATATGAACCCGAGGGATTATGAGAAAAGACGTCGGGAGATCTCGGGGTCTGAGCTAGCCGAGGCGATAGGTCTCGACGACGACGAGATTCACGAGAGGAAGGAGTACGTCGGCTTCGACGGCGACGACACACAGACTCTTGAGGAGATGATGTCGGTCTTCGAGAGTCTCGAGAACCAGATCGCCGAGGACTTCTATGACCACACTATGTCTTTCGAGGGGACGCGCGAGGTCATAGACAGATCCGACGTGACGAGCGAGTACCTCAAGAAGGTTCACGGACCCTATCTCACGCGTATGGGAATGGGAGACTACGGCAGGGAGTACTTCGAGGACAGGACACGTATAGGGAAGCTCCACGAGATGGTCGACATGCCCGTCAAGTACTACGTCGGCACATACATGCTCTACTACGACAGGGTTATCTCTGAGATCTTCGAGAGGCTCAAGTCGGAGAAGACAGACGAAGCCGATATAGACGAGGCTAACGAAAGGGTTATCTCTTTCCTGCGTGCTACCAACCTCGACCTTCAGGTCGCCATGGACACCTACATAGACTCGTACACTAAGGAGGTCGAGAGGAAGAACGACCGTCTCGAGGAGTTCGCGGAGGTAGTCTCACACGACCTCAGGAACCCTCTCAACGTCGCGCAGGGTCATCTCGAGATAGCAGCCTCACAGACGACCGATGAGACGGTTGAGAACAGCCTCAGAGAGGTCGATGAGGCTCTCGAAAGAATGGAAGACCTGATACACGACGTCCTCGAACTCGCGCGCCACGGGAGGTCGATAGAGAACGTATCCGCAGTCAGTCTCTCCGACGCCGTGGAGGAGGCTTGGGACAACGTCGACACCAGAGACGCCGAGATAGAAGTTGAGGTAGATGACAGAAACGACTCGGTCTGTTCGGACCACGACCGTCTGATACAGCTTCTCGAAAACCTATTCAGGAACTCGATGGATCACGGCGGTGACGTCTCGGAGGTACGTGTGGGAAGACTCGAAGACGGCTTCTACGTCGAGGACGACGGTGTGGGAATACCCGAAGGGAAGAGAGACGATATCTTCGAGTCGGGATTCACGACATCCGACGAGGGCACGGGTCTCGGTCTCTCGATAGTCAAGGAGATCACAGAGGCTCACGGCTGGAGAATCGAGGTCGTGGAGGGAGACGACGGTGGCGCGAGGTTCGAGATAAGGGGCGTTGAGTCGGCTTAACAGACCGACAGAGGACAGAGACGGTAGAGTAACGCATTTTGGCGTGTGAAATCTACGTAGAGACGAGAACATGCAGGCTCAAGAGTCGGAGTCCTCGGACACGGAAGCACAGACTGAGGTTCTCATCACAGGTCTGAGAGACGAGGAGCCCGGAGACGTAGTCGGAGCCTTCACGAACGAGGCGGATGTCGATCCCGAGGCAATAGGAGAGATAAGCATCGAGGACGCCGAGGCTACTGTCGAGGTCGGCGAGGATACTGTAGATAGAGTAGTCGACGAGGTCGACAGGGTGGGTAGGTCTGAGGTCTGTGTGAGACGTCTCGACGACGAGACGGAGGCAGTGCGTGAGTACGTGAAGTACCTCGGGGACAAGCCCCGTTCCGAGATCTCCGATCTCGCGGGCTCG